>NZ_CAWNHY010000143.1:0-4058 GCF_963874335.1 Vibrio sp. V10_P2A27P122
CAATTGCAATACGCTTAGTCACGGCGGCTGGTAGTACGGCTTCGCGGTAGGCTGCGTCTTGTTTATCAAACGCATCGGTCGATGGCATCGAAACTACGCGCACTTTCTTACCTTCTGCTGTAAGTTGCTCTGCGGCTTTTACCGCCAGTTCAACTTCAGAGCCAGTGGCAATCAGGATAAGCTCAGGCTGACCAGCGCACTCTTTTAGGATGTAACCACCTTTCGCGATATCCGCAACTTGCGTTTCACTGCGTGGCTGCTGCGCTAGGTTTTGACGAGAGAAAATCAGCGCTGATGGGCCATCTTTACGCTCAATCGCCAACTTCCATGCGACGGCTGATTCCACTTGGTCACACGGACGCCATGTGCTCATGTTCGGTGTCAAACGCAGTGAAGCCACTTGCTCCACCGGTTGATGGGTTGGGCCATCTTCACCCAAGCCAATCGAGTCATGAGTGTAGACTTGGATGTTCTGAATCTTCATCAGCGCGGCCATTCGCATTGCATTACGGGCGTATTCCATAAACATCAGGAAGGTTGCGCCGTAAGGAACGAAGCCGCCGTGCAGCGCGATACCATTCATGATGGCAGTCATACCGAATTCACGCACACCGTAGTGAATGTAGTTACCCGAGAAATCTTCCGCCGTGAGCGATTGAGAGCCCGACCACATGGTGAGGTTAGACGGTGCCAAGTCCGCCGAGCCGCCCATAAATTCTGGCAGCATTTTACCAAACGCTTCCAGCGCATTTTGTGACGCTTTACGTGACGCAATATTGGCTGGGTTAGCTTGAAGGTCAGCGATAATTTGACTCGCTTTCGCTTCCCATTCTGCTGGCAACTCGCCATTTACGCGGCGTTTGAACTCAGCGGCTTCGGCTGGGTAAGCGGCGGCGTAGGCTTCAAACTTGGCGTTCCAATCGGTTTCTTTCGCTTGGCCAGCTTCTTTGGCATCCCACTGCGCGTAAATGTCGGCAGGGATGTGGAAAGGTGCATGCGACCAACCCAGGAATTCACGCGCTGCTTTGATTTCTTCAGCGCCTAAAGGGGCACCGTGACAGTCGTGTGAGCCCGCTTTGTTTGGCGAGCCAAAACCGATGATGGTTTTGGTGCAAATCAAGGTTGGACGAGGGTCTGCTTTCGCAGCCTCAATCGCGGCATTAATCGCTTCAGCGTTATGGCCATCAACCGCAGCAATAACATGCCAGCCGTACGCTTCAAAACGTTTTGGCGTGTCATCAGAGAACCAGCCTTCCACATGACCATCGATAGAGATGCCGTTGTCATCCCAAAACGCAATCAGTTTGCCAAGGCCCAGTGTGCCCGCCAGAGAACACGCCTCGTGCGAAATGCCTTCCATCAAACAGCCATCACCCATGAACACATAAGTGAAGTGGTCAACGATGTCGTGACCCGGTTTGTTGAACTGCGCCGCCAGTGCTTTTTCAGCCATCGCCATGCCGACCGCATTGGTAATACCTTGGCCTAATGGGCCCGTGGTGGTTTCAATGCCCGGCGCGTAACCGTATTCTGGGTGACCCGGTGTTTTTGAGTGCAATTGACGGAAGTTTTTCAAATCATCAATCGACAGCGCGTAACCGCTCAGGTGCAATAAAGAGTAAATCAGCATTGAGCCGTGGCCGTTTGACAGCACAAAACGGTCGCGGTCAGCCCATTGTGGGTTTTGTGGGTTATGGTTTAAGTGGCTACGCCAAAGCACTTCAGCGATATCCGCCATACCCATCGGTGCACCAGGGTGACCAGAGTTAGCTTGTTGAACACCGTCCATACTAAGAGCACGGATGGCATTGGCGAGTTCTTTATTAGAAACAAGGTTACGGGAAGACATGTCTGCTCCTGAGTGCATTAAGCGAATTCAAATTAACGGAAATGGGCTGAAAATAGCGCGGCTATTCTCTCAAAGCACTTTTCTCACTGCAAACGTTTTACTGGAGAAATAGTGCTCTTTAGCGCTTATTTTTAGGATAAAAAACCAAACTCCAATTTTTCATCTAAATTTAAGCAAACGTTTGGTTTACAGACAGGCGTAAAAATAACTTGTAATTCGACCATTCAAAACTAGAATAGACGTCTAGATGTAGAAACACCTACATAAACTAATGAATAACGATGGTGAGCGAAGCTTGCCATAGTCCAACGATTAAAAGTGGAGCTCTCATGGTTAAGCACCTGTTTACTTCTGAATCCGTTTCAGAAGGCCATCCAGATAAAATTGCAGACCAAATTTCTGATGCAGTTTTGGATGCGATTCTAGAACAAGACATCAAAGCGCGTGTTGCTTGTGAAACTTACGTGAAAACCGGCATGGTCATGGTTGGTGGTGAAATCACGACCTCTGCATGGGTGGACATTGAAGAGCTTACTCGCCAAACCGTTCGTGAAATTGGTTACGTCAACTCAGAGATGGGTTTCGATGCCAATTCTTGCGCTGTTTTGAATACCATTGGTAAACAGTCACCTGATATCAACCAAGGTGTTGATAAGGCCGACCCTAAAGAACAAGGCGCCGGTGACCAAGGTATTATGTTCGGTTACGCGACCAACGAAACTGAAATCCTGATGCCAGCACCGATCACCTACGCTCACCGCTTGATGCAAAAACAAGCAGAAGTGCGTAAAAATGGCACGCTTTCTTGGCTACGTCCTGATGCAAAATCTCAAGTTACCTTCCAATATGACCAAGGTAAAATTGTCGGAATTGATGCAGTCGTTCTTTCAACGCAACATTGCGACTCTATCTCGACAGCTGACCTACGCGAAGGCGTCATGGAAGAGATCATTAAGCCAGTGTTGCCAGCCGAGTGGCTTAGCAAAGAGACCAAATTTTTCATCAACCCAACCGGTCGTTTTGTGATTGGCGGCCCAATGGGTGACTGTGGTTTAACTGGTCGTAAGATCATCGTTGATACCTACGGCGGCGCAGCGCGTCACGGTGGTGGTGCATTCTCTGGTAAAGATCCATCAAAAGTAGACCGTAGTGCAGCCTACGCGGCGCGTTATGTAGCGAAAAACATCGTGGCGGCTGGCCTTGCTGACCGCTGTGAAATTCAGTTGTCATACGCCATTGGTATCGCAGATCCAACCTCAATCATGGTCGAAACCTTTGGTACTGAGAAAGTATCACAAGAGATCATCATTGAAGCGGTACGCCAGCACTTCGACCTACGCCCATACGGCCTACAAGAAATGCTCAATTTGCTGCAACCGATCTACAAGAAAACCGCCGCTTACGGTCACTTCGGCCGTGAAGAGTTTCCTTGGGAAGCGACTGACAAAGCCGCCATCCTGCGTGACTTTGCTGGCTTGAAGTAATTTTCAACCTAGTTTAAATTTGTAAGCCCTTGCTCATTCGCAAGGGCTTTTTTCTAGGAATGAATCTGTGCCTAATTTTGAGCTACATTACCGTGCGCAAGTAAAAGCAAAACAGTGCATCACAACCGCTCGTCACTATTTTCAACACGACTTCCCTATGCCGAGTATCAGCTATCAGTTACGGGGAAAGGCGGCAGGTAAGGCTTATTTACAACGTTGGGAAATCAGACTGAATCCAGTGCTGTTTGCTGAAAATCAACGCGCCTTTCTCGATGAAGTGATCCCACATGAAATCGCCCACCTAATTACCTACCAGCACTATGGTCGTGTTCGTCCACACGGTAAAGAGTGGCAGGCCGTGATGAATCAAGTGTTTCATTTACCAGCCAATACCACTCATCGCTTTGAAGTCTCTTCTGTGCAAGGCAAAACCTTTGAATATCACTGCGCCTGTGCGCATTATCCGCTCACTGTCCGTCGTCACAATAAAGTGATGCGCAATCAAGCCACCTACCGCTGTCAACACTGTGCACAAACGCTCCATTTTACTGGCGTGCAGCTTTCCTAAATAAACTTTGGTTGCTGCTACTTGAATCTACAGCTGTGTGGTTACACCCATCTGCAATTAACAACAAAAACATCATTTATTATTCTTTAATCTGAGTGTTAGACTAATAAAAACCATACTTATATCAGTCTAAATGATGTCCTATTTTCGCTTATTA
>NZ_CAWNHY010000144.1:0-32482 GCF_963874335.1 Vibrio sp. V10_P2A27P122
TAGCCATAAATCACAACCTTTTCAACTTAATAAGACACTGAGTTTTCTTAATAATCTTTAAAATTCACATTAATTCCCAAAATGCTCTATCTCGCATCTTAACTATCTTTTTAGCGCCATCAATGTACAAGCTGTAATGCTTATCGAGTTTGTTGATGGTTTCCATCAACCTCTCCTGCTCATTTTTGTCATTGACGCTGAACATAGCTTTTAGGTCTTGTGAGCGAATCTTCGCTACGCGGTGGATCACCCACGTTAGAACATAACTGGAATAGTCGTTTTCCCCAGTTTGGAAATGCGTAATATCCTGCGTAGAGAGGATCATACCGACACCGTATTCACGCCCCTCTTTGAGGATTTTGCGCAAGCTCGGGAAGTTTTGAGACATGAAGTTATCCGCCTCATCCACCAGAATCATCTTGGTAATTTGCCGGAAATCACCTTGAACTTCAGGCTTACCTTTCTTCTGCATTTGTGAATAGAACAAATCCAGTGTCAGTGCCACTACAAGGTTTTGGATCTCTGACGGGTAACCTGCCAGCTCAACCACCGTAATCCCATCCACCAGCTCATAAAGGCTGGTCATTTTCTCTGGCTCGGATTCAAAAATCTTAAAGCGAGCCAGTTTAGAAAGCGCAGCATACAGAGAGTCTTCTTCAACTTTTTCTTGCTCTAGGAATAATGCCCAAACGTCATCAATCGTTGGTGCTAGTCTGCTCCACGTCGAAGGGTCTTCAGGGTGAATACCGACCGCTGCGTAAGACTCCAGAATCAGGTTCTCCAAGCGAAGCTGCTGCTTTTTACCTAACCCATATGCACGGGACATGGTTTCGGAAAACCCTGCCGCTGTGTGAATTGGTAGCATTGGCGTATCACCGTACAAACTCAGTGGGTTGTATGGCAGTTTAAACAACTTGTACTTTTTAGCATTGGTGGCATCTAAAAACTTGTCGTCCACATAGTCTGACTTGTAGTCGAAGATCAGCATGCCAATTGGTGCGCTGTTTACATTGTCTGCTTGATTACGATAAAGCTGAGTAATCACAGACTTCGTAAATTGGGTTTTGCCTGTACCCATGGTGCCAATAATACCCGTGTTGGTATTCATAAACTTGGCGGTGTTGGTCGGCTCCCAATTTAACGGCGCATTTGTGGTCGCATTGTGCCCAAATAGCACATGAAGATTATTAGAGCTAGCTGATACTAAAGGTATTGGCTCAACTTTAATCTCGGATTCAGGAACTGGATCAACTTCTGGTTTAGCAGGTTCTTCATCTTGCTTGTCTGTTGCAAGACCAACAGGTCGCTCAATTAACATTTGCTCAGGATCGGATGCTTTTGTTTCACCGACCAACATATATTCCGCCGGCACATGACAGATCTTCGCGATGTCTTTTTCATACATCAGTACCTGAAGTGGGGTTTGAACCAGTGACGGCAATAAAGACATTGGAAGATCAACCTTTAACACCCCTTCTTGCCTACTGTAGCTAGGCTCGAAGCAGGTTCCACTTTCAAGATGGCTAATCACTATGCCAGCAGGATAGTTTTCGAACTCTGCAATGCTGTAGCTGCCGCGCAGCCACTCTTCTTTCTCAGCCAATAAAGCTTCAAAGTAGTCATCGCTAAATACGTTATAGAGACGGTATTTATCGATTTGCATCAGCACCTGACGAATGAACAGGCCACGGTATATCTTCGAAGCAAGCGTCGAGTCATTCAGGAGTTCCGTTAGGTAGCGGCGCAGCTCATTAGCTTGCTGTACGGCTTTTTTGTAATCAGGGGTGGAGCCAGCTTTTACCTCAACAGGCAAAAGATACATATTGCTTTCTTTAAAACCCACCAGTAATACATCATCGGAAATCGCGCCTTTTTTGTAGCCCTGTACATTACGTGAGAAATCACTGTCCGTCATTTTCAGGCCGATATTTCCTGAGACACGAATCATCTCACCAACTGATAGAGGCACCCAGGTGATATCTGATTTATGCACAAGACAGGTCGCAAACTTATAGGCACCGATAATACCAGTACGCTCTTTGCGGATAGTGTCGTTGCAGGTCATCATTTTCAGCAGCCAATCACCGTTAAAGGCGTTGAACTCATTAATTTGCCCACCACCACTTTTCGCTACCACCCTTTCAAATAATCGCCGCTGCGCCGTCACGGTAATCGCATCGTAACTTGCTGAGCTGGTGTACTGATCAGAATAATGGATAAGCACGACATCTTGATTGGCGTGGAAGAAGTCCAGAGTCACTTTAGGGTCGATAATCGTCGTCCAAATCGAGCTGTCATAAGAGCGCTCCAGTAACGACTTAAAGTCTTCACTCACTGCAAGTGCGGGCGCATTGGCCCCAGTGTATTGCGTGCTTGGCTTAAGCGCAGGCTCCATTAATGAGCCTACATATTTCGCCATTTTTAAATGCGGTAATCTTTCATATTGCACATTTTGCAGACCAAACGCGGTAAAGTAAGCGCCTTCATCGCTCTTGGAGGCATCACCAGTTAATAGACCATCACACGCTATACCACTCGGCATATCATCAACGCTTAAGGTCGTCAGCTTCACATTGTCATTGTTTCTGAAGAATGAAAGATGCGAATAGGCTTGCCCTTCGCGCTCACTATGAGCATTGGTGAATTTGCTGTAGGTAAGCCGAGTACGAAGGATATCGATAATAGTGTCGGCATTTTCGCGTACTTTTCCGCGGTCCAACTCTAACCAAGATTTCAAATCTTCGTAGTTGGACATTTCTGCAAATGTATCAAAGGCATTGAATACCAGCTCATCATCGTAAAGATTGACGTGAATTGATGCTGGGTTATCTAAGTTGTCTTTGACATAGTCAACCAAACCGAGGAATAGCTCCTCAGCTTTGTCCTGATTTACAGCGTTAACCAAAACACTCTTTTCTGAACCGGTGAATAATTGGCTAAAGGCCTTTTGGAACTCGTTGATCTTCTCTTTAACTAGTTTACGAACAAACTTCAGACAACTTTTCTGATGTGGGACGCTTTTAACCCAGAATCCGTTTTCAGATACTTGCTGGTTGTAGGCAAATTCATGTTTGGGGTGATAAACATAAGGAAGCAAACCACTCGCTCCTAAGCGATTAAAGGTAACCGTTGGCAAGTCTGCAAAGCTATCGTCTTTTTGCATCTCATTGCAAAGGTTTAAGTAGTAAGCTAACAATAGTGGGTGAAATGGCGAGTAATATTCCTCATCATTCTCGCGAACCAAACCGATTTGCATCACCAGCTTTTGTTCCTTGGTCAGCATGCCTCCCGTTGGAATTACTTCAAAATAAGCTAAAAATGCATCAACCGTTGCCTTTACTAACGACGTAAATTGTGGTCCCCAAGAAACAAGAGAAATCGTAGTTCGCCGCGAGGCAAGATAGTCAAACAGCGCTTGATAAGCAGTATACAGGCTATTATCAATAGCTCTTAATTGCTCCAGTGCCATGCTGTTACTTTCCGCCAAGTAAACCAACTTTTGCTGAACAAAACACTCTTCCCAACGAAGAAAACTGATACGCGGTTCCATCACGCGGAATTCACTATTATCAATGGCGACAATATCTTTGCTTGGGTAGAGATCTCCGTAGACTTCATCATCAAATAGCTTGTGGAAGCGCGACTGGTTGAGCAGCAATGGAAAAGACATACTGCTTTCTACTTGCTCGCCTTCAACGCGAAATGCCAATGCGTTATCACCCGATTTCACCACAAAACCGATATCTTCTGACTCGTTAGCAAGAGATTCAAAATCGACAACGCCGAATTCTGCGCGATCAACCACTTCGCCGACATCGTCTAGGCTGCGAATAGCAGAAAGAGCTGGATTGATAACTAGACGGTTATCTTCCGTCTTCAAGGTAAGGCGCTTTTTCGCAGGTTCAACAACGAAGATGTTTTTAAATTCGTCAAGAGAAAACTCTCTTTTTCGGACCACTAAGCAACGGAAGTTATGATTCTCCGAACTGTTGCCACGTTTCAGCGCAAGATTAAAAAACAAAGGCTCGTTTGCATGTTTGGCAACTAAGGTAGCATTTGCACCTTTGCTAGTAAGACGTGTGGTGATCACTTCCTGCTTGCCAAAAACATTTGCAGGGGTGACTTTAAACTGCTCTTTGCTGAGATCACTGGTACCAGAGAAACTCAGTTTAAGCTCAAACTCACTTTCGTTTTCATCCAGCGCAATGATTAAATGCCGATCGCGAAGTCCTGCTTTACTTTCTTTCGGGTAGCGCCCAATTACCCCTGCATTATTTAGCTCCTCTTCACCCTCATGCTTCAGGTGCTGGATTTTGTTTTTTGTTATTTCTGCTCGGTAAGTTTCAAACTCCACATCTTTCCAACTCTCATCAGAAAAATGCTCTTTGATAAATTTGCTGCTAAAAGCTGTAAGTTTTTCTTCTAATTGTTGACCAAAGTGCTCAACTTCAAACGACAACTCTTGATAAAGAACGCGGTTTTCTTCTAAGCGCTGTTTGATCTGTTTTTTATTCCCAGACAACTCTGCAACAAAAGGATCATCGAACATCCCAAGCTCTCTGAAACACAGTTCGCCATTTTCAACCGCATTGTATAACGACTCAAAACCAAACATGGTTGCGCCATCTTCCAGAATCGCGTCAAATTGGTCATCCAAAAGGCAAAGTGAAACGTCACGAGACTTGTCAGTTTGCTCAATAAAACCGCTGATTGCGACTTTGATTTTCTCAGGACTCCATACTTGACCAGGCTGTCCAAGATCTTCAGCTGAGTTGATAAGGGTATCGAGGCGACTGTTATGAATCACCAACAGCGCACAGCCCTTCAACGGGCCTTCCTGACTTGCAATTTCATCACGTAAGTGGGAGATGTAGTTTTCGGTAAACCCTATTTCTCCATCTTCTTCACTATGAAGAACAGGCACCACTTTGCAGTCTTCTACGCTCAGATAACTCAACACCACATTATTGCAAGCTTGAAGCTCACCATCTTTACGCGCAACCAGTGCATCAAACAGGCGTTGACTATTAGCATGATCGGGAGAGTTAAACTGGTAACGGTAGCCTGAGCGGATGTTTCCTTTCGCGTGCAGTAAAAACTGCTCAACTAGAAATGATTCAAATTGTTTTGCGCACATACACTGCATCCCCACTATCACTCATGCGTTCAACGTTACCGATACGCTCATAAAACTTGATCAATTCTTGTTCGGTTTGCTTATCAACAAAAATCCCCCGCTGTTGAAAACCAAGAATTAGCTCATGGAAACGAAGCTTCACTTGATGCCCAACCACTAAGTTTGTCAGCAGGATAATGTGATCTTGCGTAAGCACTAAGACTCTCCCAGATCGACCACGAATTTGTACAAAATCTGCAGCCATATTCTTTTCTACTTCTGCCATGTACTTTTTTATGATGGCAGGACGATCTGTTTTAGGATCTCTAAACTGTTCTTCAGCAAGCTTAAAAAGGTATTCCAACCAATCCATTTTTGTTACTGCATCGCTTGGCACTTCTGTTTCTAATTGGCGGTTAGCACGGAACATCAATGCGAAATTTTTAATCCGCTCCATGAGGTCACCAACTTGAGAATCCTCAATATCTTTAGCTAACTGCCATAGCGGTTTTTTGGCTTCATCTAGATTGGGTTGGAGATTTTCTAACATCGAGAGGATTGGAAATAGCTTGAAAGAAGATTCACTAAACAATTTGTAACCGTGCTTCTTAACATGGGTCCGCTCATTACTCGCCCGCTCATGATCCATGATGAAATATAAAGGCTTAGCTATTGGTGCTGAGCAGCTTTTCCAATCGGATAATGCGAGACTTAACTGAGCTGTATAAGCAAACCCGTAAAACGCTAGGAACTGCTCGAACTCATCGAGCAGGTACTTCGGATAATTGGTCAGAAACTCTAAATCACGTTTAAATGCTTCTGCCATGTAGGGCAAATAAGGCGCTTCAGTAGCACGCAGAGATCTGTCATTATCTGGCTTGGTTTTCGAACGTAGTGTTTCCAGCAGCTCTTGTTCAATGAAATTCAAATTGGCATCAAACTGCTCAATTTGGCGTCCATGAAGCAGATTAATGAATAACGAAGCAACTCGTAGGTCTCCTGGTTTGCATTGATCTTTCTGGCTTTTGAACAATAAAAATTCGGGGCTAACTGAGAAGATGCTTTTATTCTCAAAATACATGTCTTCTAAAACTTCCCAAAATGCCTCGACACCCAACTTTGCTTGTAACCTTGTTTTGCAGTCTTCAATAAAGTTTTGGTATTCATATTTTTCTATTTTCTTACGCAGCAAACCGCGAAGTACCAAGCCGACTACTGAGGGCCAATCGAAATCATTGCCTTTAGTTCTGATAGGAATATAACTAGTTAAAACGTTTCTATTTGGAAACGGATCAACTGACGTCTGGGCTAGTTTTGCATTGATTGGTAAAGTAAAGTTATCAACGGTCATTAATGCATACCACTCACTTCAAAATAATCACTTTCTTCTCTTACCACTTTGTAGCGCTTGTCAGCTTTCAAAATAAATAAGGTGTCTTTTTTATTCGCGACCGCCAACATCTGCTCCAATGCTTCATCAAGTAAGAGGACTGCATTTTTATCATGCTTATTTGGTCGATAGCCTTGGCCAATCTTCACTAATAGCTCTAGTAACTTAACACTGATTGGCATTGGCTTAAGTGGATTATCATCTACTTTAATATATGCATTGAACACACCAATTTTTTTGAGAGCGTTATTTTGTATTGCAGTGAAATCGGGTTTTACTTCAAGAGAAACTGCTGTTTTATAACCATTAAGCTCTGATACAAGATATTCATCTTTATCTAAAAGAGGAGCATGACGGTTACAGTAACGATGGAGCGCTGCTATAAAAGTTTCTTTATAAAAACTGCTGAGATCTTTGCGCATCTTTGCTGAGCCGTCAAAGTCACGATGTAATTTCCAAATTTCTGCATATGATTCAATAAGGTTGTTTTTAAATTCAGCTTGTATCTGTTGAACAAACTGATTGCAGAGAGTCTCATCACCATTTAATAAATAAAAAAGACGCAAGAAAGATGTCGCTTCCTTTACATCAAAAAAACCAAGAGTGTTCATTTTCTCTTTAAACTCGAGAAATAGAGACTCTTCAATACCTAGTGCGTATTGAAGAATAAATTCATCGATGGTGCGCGTATGTAAATTGCTCGGATCAAAACTTTGAATACGTGATAACAATTCGTTATCACTTTCGGAGAATAGGTTATCAAATAAATAGCCATCTGCCGCTAACAACTGGAAAATAAAATCTAATAGTGCTCGCGCTGTTAAGAACTGGTCTTTTATTAAACGAGCTTTAAGCAATAAACGAATAAGAGCGTCTTGAACCGAAGGTCTACTGAGCAAAGCAAAATTAGCGGTTAGTTTTGTGTGACCTTGTGATTTGAGTTCATTGTCATAAAGGACATAAAATGGATTGTCTAACGTTTTTTCAGTAAGCCTCTTTAGAAACTTATCAGCAAAGTCAGATGCACTCCCTTCTGAATCAAAACTGAATTTTGGATAATCTTCAAAATCAAAAAAAGTGTATTGCTTGGGTATTTCTAAATAATTGCGAGACAAAAAAGATTTAATGACTTTTTTTATATCACTATGCTCTTCAGCCCCTTCTTGCGCGTAATTACCCAGCATGCCGATATTGATACCAACAACAAGCGGTTTTTGATTTTTTTTAGTTTGAGTAAAACGTTCATCCAACGTCTGAATCGCTGTCTGGTTAGGACTAAAGCTGTGTGTCGCATCCAAATGAAAATCATGCGTCGCTTTATACTTTTGACTGTATTGCGTTAAGATCTCAGACTTGCCATCACCACTACTCCCACATAAGAAGATAATCTCATTAGATTTGGCAGACAAAAGTGCCTTTTTAAAATCAGCTTCAATATCCGTCTGAACATAAATATGTTTTTTGTAAGTTAAAAGATTGTCGTATTGATCATCGCGCTCAGTACTAACTGCAAAAGGAGATGATTTAGATAAAATGCTCAGAGCATCTAGTAAGGTCACAGTACTTCTCTGATCTTGATTCCAATTCTGAGAATCTTAAAACCCTGAGATTAATGATGCAATGCATAAGATTGTGTATGTCGATCTTAGTATGGTTTTTAGTGATAAAACGCATGCTTTCCTCTCAAAGCTATCCTCCGTTAATATTGCATGCTTCCTGATGCTCGATTGGGGAAATAAACATAAAACCAAAATAACCACCAGTTATTTTGTGATAAGCAGCAAATAAAGAGACGATAAATTTGCGCTTAAAATAGCGATTCAAATCACCTTTTCAGCGCATTTACTCCCATAAATCTTCTTCACACATCACATAAAACCGCGCGAATGTTACTAGCCACGGTTTATTTCCATTTGGAAGTGGAAATAGGGCTTATCCACCCTTGATCCCTTTTACGCTATTTTCTTCTCCAAGCTAAACATTTGGAGAATCCCACGGTGCAAAACTCTCAACCCATTAGCATGGATGATGCACAGATTATAGAGCTTGGCTTGTCGCTCACCGAACGAGCCATTGCCTTGCTTAATTCACACGCTATCTACCCCGATTCGCTACAGAAAAAAATGCTCGAAACACACATCAAAGCGATGGTTTGGCGCTCATTTAGCGGTGAATCGTTACCTGAACTCGATATGGAGATGTTTGATGAAATCTCTCCTATTTGTTTCACCTTGGCCGAGCAAGTGTGTCGTTGGATGGAGAACCTCGCTTATGAAGAAGCGCATCTGCTTTCGGTCCATTTTGAAGTAGCTAAAGAAAACGAATTAAACCCAACAGCAGGAGAAACAACATGTCAGTAATCAAAGTCGTTATTGGTGATCGCATGGGCAAAGGTCAGAAAGTAGGAGCAGGTGCTCAAGCGGCAGGCGCTGAGGTGACCGTTATTCCCGGCATGGCCGCAGACATGAAGTTAGGTGATGTCATGCAACAGCAGCAAGCCGATTTAGGGATCTCTTTTTGCGGCAGCGGCGGCGCAGGTGCTATCACAGCGCAAACAAAATATGGCTATCAATGCCGTTATGGAATGCGCTCTGTTGAGGAAGGGATAACCGCGATCAATGAAGGCTGTGTGGTTTTGGGTTTCGGCTTTATGGATAAAGAAGAGCTGGGCGAAAAACTGGTGAAAGCGTTTGTGGCTAAGCATGGCATCAAAGCATGAAAGAGCAGTTAACCACTAAGGTAACCGTGAGTGGCAAGGGCGAAACAAAGCAGCAGGCTTTTGCCGCGGCTTTAAGCCAAGTACAACCCACGTTACTTAAGAATAACGCAAAAGTCCTCCTCCGGATTGAGCCGTTAGACGTCAACGTTTTGCAAGCAGAAGAGAAAGTAACGCGAGAGAAATTCCTTTTCTTCTTTCTTGCAAGAGATCGACGCCAATACAGCGTCAAGCTAGAGGTTACGGTCAGCCTGACCCACATCGATGTGGAACAGGTCGATTTCAAACGTTAACAGGTCACTATAAGGATCCCTGACATGTTTCTTATCATTCTCTTTAAGTCCATCATCATTGGTGGCTTAGTCGGTATCGGCGTTGGAGTAGGCGCGGCAAGGATGTTCCATGCTCCAACTATCCAAGGTATGGGTGCATTCCGTACTCTGGGAGAGTTGAACTCGTGTGAAGGCGACCCTGCCTCTCACTTCTCTTTTGGGCTTGGATTCTTCTTTAATGCTTGGGCCTCAACGGTTGCGGCAGGGGCATTTACTCAAGATGTTGACCACCGCATCATCCCGAACTGGGGCGCGGCGGCACTGATGATAAAAAACCGCGACCTTGCCACTACCTTGCATGATCCAAAACGAATGGGCATTGCTTGCGCCATTATCGGTGCGATTGTGGTTGCGTTTCTTAACTCAACGGCGGCGGCCGTTCCTGCGGCGCTGCAAGTCACGGCGGTAAAGGTACTAGTACCAGCGGCAAACTTACTGGTGAATACCGTCATGCCGGTTATTTTCTGGCTAGCGGCAATTGAAGCGGGTAAAAAATCGGGCTTTTGGGCCACTATCTTTGGTGGTTTAGCTCAGATGATTATGGGCAACGCCGTTCCTGGTTTGGTGCTGGGTATTTTGATTGGTAAAGGTGTTGAAGAGAGTGGTTGGAACAAAGTAACCCAGATCATGATGGCGGCGATTATTGCGCTGTTTGCGTTAAGTGCTTTCTTCCGCGGGTTCGACATGAAATTTATCGAAGCTTTCCATATGCAAGCTCCTTTGTGGCTTGAAAATATCCATCTCATGATCAGTGGCAAATAAGGAGTTGACCATGGACGAAAAAATGAAACACAACTTTTGGTATGCCGACTGGTCTTTCCCGATTTTCGTGGGCTTGCTTTCAGCCGGGGTTTTTGCCGGAACGCACATGTACTACTTATACGGTGTCGGTGCTTTTAACGAAGTGGCGTTTGTTTCCATGCTGCGAGCAGGGATGGATACAGGCGCGTACGGTGCGGTGGCCGCTTTTGGTGCAAGCTTTTTGTTTGCTCGCATCATTGAAGGTTCGCTCGTGGGCATTTTGGATATCGGTGGCGCAGTGCAAACCGGTGTGGGTTTAGGAATTCCAGCTTTACTACTGGGTGCTGGCATTGTTTATCCTCTTGAAAATTTCACCGCTTCGTTAATCACAGGCATGCTCGCTGGTTTGGCAATTGGTGGCTTAATTGTGCTGGCACGTAAATTTACCATCAACCAAAGCGATTCAACCTACGGGGCAGACGTAATGATGGGGGCAGGCAATAGCTCCGGCCGTTTTCTTGGACCATTGATCATTTTATCTGCGATGGCCGCTTCTATCCCGATTGGGATCGGCTCTCTAGGTGGCGCATTGATTTTCTATGTGTGGGGTAAACCGATTACGGGTGGTGCCATTCTCGGAGCGATGGCGTTAGGAGCTCTTTTTCCTATCGCACTGTAAAACAAGCTGGGGTTTAAATTCTACTGAGAATCGCTCTTCGCGCCGATGAGCGAAGAGCGTGAGATGCAAATTATGTATGACATCCTGATCAAAAATGCCCAACAAGCGGGTGGGTGTAGTATCGATATCGCCCTTCAGGGCAACAAAATAGCGGCGGTGGGCGATCTTGCTGGTTCATTGGCAAAACAGACCGTCGATTTAGATCATGACGTTTTTGTCAGTGCCGGTTGGATTGACGGCCACACTCACTGCTATCCGAACTCGCCTATTTATAACGACCACCCCGATAACGTTGGGGTGTCCGGTGGCGTGACGACTGTCATTGATGCGGGCAGCACAGGCGCAAACGATGTGGATGATTTTGCGCAGCTTGCAGCGCAATGCACAACCCATGTGCACGCACTACTTAACATCTCGAAAATTGGCTTGTTGCGCCAAAATGAACTGGCCGATGCTAACGACATTGATCTGGATAGCGCAAAGCAAGCACTGCTTCGTCATCCCGAATTTATTGTCGGCTTAAAAGCACGCATGAGCGGTAGTGTTGTCGGCCACAATGGCTTAATGCCACTTCATGCAGCCAAAGCATTACAGCAGCAATGCGGCTGCGTTCCATTGATGGTGCACGTCGGTAATGCGCCGCCAGATTTGGATGAGATTGTCGCTCTACTGGGCAAAGGCGATATTCTCACTCACTGCTTTAATGGCAAGCCTAACCGCATTCTTGATTGTCATGGGGAAATAAAAAGCAGCGTTCAGCAGGCCAGAGCTCGAGGCCTGAAACTTGATATCGGCCACGGCAGTGCTAGTTTCAGTTTTGAGGTGGCTGAGCAGGCCATCGCACAAGGGATTTTGCCCGATACGATCAGTTCTGACATTTACTGTAAGAACCGGCTCAATGGCCCGGTTTACGGTCTTGCCCACCTGATGTCGATGTTTTTTACGCTCGGATTATCCCATGAGCAGATCATTGAGCGCGTGACGAGTCAAGCTGCGCAAGCACTTCGCCTAGCGAAAAAGGGGCTCTTAATTGCAGGCTATGATGCCGATTTAACGCTCTACACCATCAATAAAGCATCGGTTAACTACACCGATACTCATCACCAGCATCGAACTGGACAACAGAGATTTACGCCTCTTGCTGCCATTATTGACGGCAAGCTTGTATTGACTGAACAAGGACAACAGCATTATGTCTTCCATTCTTGAAAAATATCACTTGAAACAGGTGATCAACGCATCTGGCCGTATGACAGCTCTTGGTGTTTCTACTCCGCAACCCGAAGTGGAGCAGACTGTCTGTTTTGGGATGAACAACTACTTTGAAATGAGCGATTTGGTGAACAAAACCGGCCAATATATTGCTCGTTTGCTGCAAGTTGAAAATGCAGTCGTGGTCTCATGTGCTTCAGCGGGGATTGCACAGAGTGTCGCGGCAGTCATTGTGCGTGGTAACCCTTATCTGCTTGAGCATCTGCATGCAAAAACGCACCCGATCGCAACGGATATTGTGATCCCCAAAGGGCATAACGTCAATTATGGTGCCCCGGTTGGCAGCATGGTAAATCTTGGCGGCGGTAACCTGATTGAGGCCGGTTGGGCTAATGAATGCAGCGCAGAACAATTAGCCGCGGCAATCACCCCCAATACCGCCGCCATTCTCTACATTAAATCGCACCATTGCGTGCAAAAAAGCATGTTAACCGTGGCACAAGCGGCCAAAGTGGCTCAAGACCACCAGCTTCCGTTGATTGTTGATGCCGCAGCAGAAGAGGATCTACAACTCTATTATCAGCAAGGGGCTGATCTGGTGATCTACAGTGGTGCGAAAGCGATTGAAGGCCCAACCAGCGGTTTAGTGATTGGGAAACATCAATATGTGGAATGGGTTAAGCAGCAATCTGCAGGGATTGGCCGTGCCATGAAAGTCGGTAAAGAAGGCATTTTAGGCCTAACGCATGCCATTGAGTTGTACTTAAGCCGCCAACAAGAAACCGGCCAACAAATGGTGGATAAAATGACGCCATTTATCGAGGGGTTAAACCGTATTGAAGGGATAAGCGCGCGCGTGGTTTGGGACAGTGCAGGCCGAGATATCGCACGTGCAGAAGTAAGTTTTGATGCCAAACAATTTGGTATCAGCGCTAATGAAGCCGTCACACGCCTCCAAAATGGTAACCCAGCGATTTACTGCCGCGCTTACAAATCCAATGAAGGTTCGGTGGAATTTGATGTCCGCAGTGTTTCATCTCATCAACTTGAACTTATTCTTAGCGCCATGAACCAACTGAATCAGGAGTCATTAGAATGTCTTTAAGCCCTAATTTTTACGCTAACCGTGTATGTCTCAATGTGCTGGCGGGCTCTCATCAGAATGCAATTGATATTTATCAAGCCGCACAAGGCCATGTGTTGGTCGGTATGCTCTCGAAAGATTACCCAGATACCGCAAGTGCTGCGGCTGATATGAAAGCGTGCGCTGAAAAAATCGAGAATGCTTTATCGATTGGCCTTGGCGCAGGGGATCCGAAACAATCGGATATGGTGACGGCTTTAGCCGGAATACTACAGCCTCAGCATGTCAATCAAGTCTTTACTGGTGTGGGGGCTACGCGTCAAGCTCTAGGTCAAAATCACACTATCGTGAATGGTTTGATTTCACCATCAGGCACTGTTGGCTTGGTTAAAATCTCAACTGGCCCGAAAAGTTCAGGTATGGAAGAAGCGGTTGTTCCCGTTGATACGGCGATTGCCATGTTGCAAGATATGGGCTGCAGCTCGGTCAAATTCTTCCCAATGCAGGGGCTAAAATGCAAAGCTGAGTACCAAGAAGTTGCCAACGCCTGTGCTCGTCACCACTTTTGGTTAGAGCCTACTGGTGGTATTGATTTGGACAACTTTGAAGAGATCTTACGCATCGCTCTCGATGCGGGTGTAGAAAAAGTCATTCCACATATCTATAGCTCAATCATCGATGAGAAAACCGGACAGACTCGCCCCGAGGATGTGAAAACCCTGCTGGCCATGACTCAAAAACAACTGGCACATTCATAACACCGACGCCGGAGCATGTGCTCCGGCATAACAAAGCGTTGGCTATCTATTGCCTTTAGTGCATTTTACCTTTTAGATAGCGCTGTTCATGCTGGAATAGGAATCGATGATGTACAAGCTACCGCACCCTCGCCTAATTCATTTGTTGGATGCTGTATCCGCCTCGCCTTTGACTCAGGACGAACTTGCGCAACGGCTTAATGTTTCGACACGCACCATACGCACCGATGTCGCGCTGCTCAATAATGTGATGGTCAATCATGGCGCACATCTTCTCCACCAGCGCGGTTCCGGTTACCAACTCAATATCTACAACCCATCAACTTTCGAGCATTTTTTATCGAGGGTGCAAAATGCAGAAACGATTCCAAGGACCAGTAAAGAGCGCATCATCCAGATTCAAGTACTGCTATTAACGGCAGAACAAGGCGTAAAAATTGACGAATTGGCCGAGACATGGAATCTAAGCCGTACCGTTATTCAAAATGATATGGTTGATGTACGCAGCCAACTGGCCACGTTTGGTTTATCGATTGAAAGTAAACCTCGTTTGGGCATGCTGATCCAAGGCCCAGAAATGGCGATTCGCTCCCGTTTAACACAACTTATCTACATCGAACAAAAAGAGACAAAACAAGCTCTGGGCTTTATTAGTACGATTTTCCCTGAAAAATCTCAGCAAATTTTTGCAGCGCGCTTTCGTGAAGTGTTGACCAACCATACACTCTATATCAACGATATTGGGCTGCGTTGGTTAACCCTTTATGCTGCCGTCACACTGCACAGGCTCGCGTGTGGCAAAGAGCTTACCGAATTTTCTAAAAACGATGTTCATGAAACGACGCTACCAATTGCCAAAGCGTTATTTTCTGCGCTACCGATGCTGTTACCCGCCAATAACCATGAAATTGCCGCCTTGGCGATTCACATTCAAGCGAGAATTGCGACGAATCAAGCACTCCTTAGCCAGGGTGTACAGCATGAAGCCGATGCTCTAGTCACTCACATCTTTGATTATATCTATCAAAATTACCCTTACGATGTGCGTGACGATGCGCTATTACACCGCGATCTTCACAACCACGTCTGCCATATGATCATTCGTGTCAAACATCATGTCGCCACAATTAACCCATTGGCCGAGCATATCAAACAGCACTACCCACTCGCTTACAGTATTACCTTATCGGCCATCGCAGACTGGATCAGAGAGACGGGTTACTGCATGACACAGCACGAAATAGGCTATCTTGTGATTCACATTGGTGTGGGGCTTGAACGTAATTACCATTTAGGTCACCGTACACCCAAAGCGCTCCTGTATTGCGACGCCGGTAATGCCGCAACACTTGGGCTAGAAGCGATCATCCGCCGCCAGTATCCGCAATTGGATATGAAAACGGTTTATTCCCCTGAACAGTTGATCACCGCTGATGCCACGCAAGCGGACCTCATTATTACCACCATGCCCTTAGCCAATAGAGAGATTCAGAGCTTTGTGGTTGACCCCTTCCCTACCCAACATCAATTGGAAGAACTGGGCAAACAAGTGTTGGTTGATCGCACGCACTCTTATCTTTTGGATAAGTATTTTTCCAAGGCTCAATTTCTCTACCTTGATGACGTCATTGAGCAATCACACCTCTTTGAGCAGGTTTGCTCGCATCTTGAATCAACGGAGTTGGTAGAGGAAGGATACCGAACTTCACTGCAAGAGCGAGAGAGTTTGGTTTCAACCATGATGGGCGAATACATTGCTCTACCTCACTCGATTGAACTCTTTGCTAAACGTTCGATGGTTTACACCGTCGCTGCACCGCGTGGAATTGAATGGGGCAATGGTGAAAAAGCCTATCTGATCTTTTTCCTCGCCTTAAGTAAATGTGACTATGAAGAGGCGATGGGGCTGTATGATCTTTTCCAAGTGCTGATTAATAAAAAATTAGGCAAAAGTCTGTCGCAATGCGAAACCTTCAAGCACTTCAAAACACTGGCGCACTTGGAATTACAATAAAATATATCGCTGTGTGATGCTTCCTAGATGCCCTCTATTTTTTAAGATACCATCTGTTTTTAGGTTCCGTCTGTTTTTAGAAACACTCGTTTTTTGGGGACTAGTCTCTTTTATAAACAAGCCGTTTAGAGAGAAAACCGAGACACCACAAGGCCCTCGCTAAGAGGGCCTTAATATCAAGATTACTGAGTGAAGAGGGTTTACAACACGTCGAAGCGATCGGCGTTCATGACTTTGGTCCAAGCAGCGACAAAGTCTTTGACGAACTTCTCTTTGTTATCGTCCTGCGCGTAAATTTCAGCGTATGAGCGCAAAATGGAGTTTGAGCCAAACACCAAATCAACACGAGTCGCTGTCCATTTTGTTTTACCGCTCTTACGCTCAACCATATCGTAAGAGTTACGGCCTGTTGGCTTCCAAGTGTAATTCATGTCGGTGAGGTTAACGAAGAAATCATTAGTCAACGCCCCAACACGGTCTGTCAATACACCATGTTGACTGCCGCCATAGTTTGTACCGAGCACTCGCAATCCACCAATCAATACGGTCATTTCTGGGGCGGTCAGGCGCAATAGTTGCGCTTTATCTAGCAGCATCTCTTCTGGGTTAACCACGTAATGTTTCTTTTGCCAGTTACGGAAACCATCCGCCAGTGGCTCAAGCACATCAAACGATTCCACATCCGTTTGTTCAAGCGTTGCATCACCACGTCCGGTAGTAAAAGGCACAGTAATATTAACGCCTGCCGCTTTGGCCGCTTGTTCAACACCGACGTTACCCGCCAAAACAATGGTATCGGCGATGCTAATACCCGCATCAGCAGCAATTTTCTTCAGAACAGCCAACACTTTGCTGAGTCTTTCTGGCTCATTACCTTGCCAATCTTTTTGAGGAGCCAAGCGAATGCGCGCACCGTTCGCGCCACCACGTTTATCGGAACCACGGAAAGTACGAGCACTATCCCATGCGGTGCTGACCATCTCACTGATGCTTAAGCCGCTGGCCGCTATTTTTGCTTTTACTGCATCCACATCATAATCTTTACGACCTGCAGGGATGGGATCTTGCCAAATGAGATCTTCTGCCGGAACATCAGGGCCAAAGTAACGCGCTTTAGGCCCCATATCGCGGTGAGTGAGCTTAAACCAAGCTCGCGCAAACACTTCAGAGAAATACGCTGGGTCTTTGTAGAAACGCTCTGAGATCTTGCGATATTCAGGATCCATCTTCAGCGCCATATCGGCATCGGTCATCATAGGGTTATAACGAATGCTTGGGTCTTCCACATCAACCGGTTTATCTTCCTCTTTGATGTTGATTGGCTCCCACTGCCACGCGCCAGCAGGGCTCTTCGTCAGTTGCCATTCGTAGGTAAACAACAGGTGGAAGAAGCCGTTATCCCACTGGGTTGGGTGCGTAGTCCATGCACCTTCAATACCACTGGTGACGGTATTACGGCCAATGCCGCGGCTGGTGTGGTTATTCCAACCCAAGCCTTGTTCGTGCAAGTCCGCCCCTTCAGGATCTGGCCCTAAGTTCGCAGCGCTACCATTACCATGCGCTTTACCCACCGTATGCCCACCCGCTGTCAGCGCCACGGTTTCTTCATCATTCATTGCCATGCGCTCAAAAGTGACGCGCATGTCATGTGCGGTTTTAAGCGGGTCTGGATTACCGTCAACGCCTTCAGGGTTTACATAAATCAGGCCCATCATCACGGCAGCAAGCGGGTTTTCTAGATCACGTACACCTGAATAGCGGCTATTTTCTCCGCCACTTGGCGCTAGCCACTCTTTTTCTGAGCCCCAATAAGTGTCTTTTTCTGGGTGCCAAATATCTTCACGACCAAAAGCGAAACCAAAGGTTTTAAGCCCCATGGATTCATAAGCCATATTACCCGCCAAGATCATCAAATCCGCCCAACTGATTTTGTTGCCGTATTTTTGTTTGATTGGCCACAATAAGCGACGAGCTTTATCTAAATTGGCGTTATCAGGCCACGAGTTAAGCGGAGCAAAACGCTGGTTGCCAGAGCCCGCACCACCTCGACCATCTGCAATTCGGTAAGTACCCGCGGAGTGCCATGCCATGCGGATCATCAAACCGCCGTAATGCCCCCAGTCGGCAGGCCACCACTCTTGGCTATCGGTCATTAGTGCTTTGAGATCTTTTTTCAAGGCATCAACATCCAATGTTTTTAGCGCATCGCGGTAATTAAAATCCGCACCCATTGGGTTGGTTTTCACGTCGTGCTGGTGAAGAATGTCAAGATTCAGTGCTTTTGGCCACCAATCCATGTTGGATAGTTCAGCAGAGGTTACTCCACCGTGCATGACAGGGCATTTACCGCCCGAATTCATACCTTTATTCTCCATTGCGTTCTCCTTGCTTCGCATTACTGCGGCTATTTAAGTGTGCTTGATTTATTCTAAAAACACTCAGCACGGTCGATATTGGCTGAACATTCACTGTATTAAATTCAAATGCAACAAAACTTAGAACAACATCATGTATATACAATAACAACGAGAGGTGATGAGCCTGCGGTCACGACTTGTTCGAAAAACCTTTTTCTTCAAAACCTTGCCACGATTATTGTTTCTGCTGCGTTCTGTACAGACTAGACAAGATGAGCATTAAACACTAATTCACTGTGGCTATTAATTTGATAGGCATCCTCTAACGCAATACGGCTAAGTTCACCCCTAAAGTCTCTCCTAACCACAGAACTTGCCCCTGAGAATGGTCATACCTATCGTCTCCAGAAACCGGATGGATTAACACGCTAAGACCTTCCCGATGTTCATCTAGCCACTCAATAAATCCGTGGCTATTGTCAGCAAGGTGTACTTCAAACATCGGCTTTAAGTGCGGGCCAACAAGCCTTGGTACTAAGCCAAACATGGCTTGTACATCATGTCGTTGTTGGGCAATTTTTTGTTGTACGCGTTGTGCTTTCGCTTGCTCTGCGAGATCAAAATAAACATGGGCATGAAACATAAAATAACTCCTCTTGATTTTTAAGCAGTGTACTACGCCAAAAGAGCATAGAAACCACAACAAATTTGCTGATGATTTTCAGCTAATTTGAAGGTACTAACCACAACGTATTCTATTTTAAGAGCCAAGAAATGGGCATTATCACACGATGACGTTGATTCAAACGAAGAACCAGCGTATTAAATAACCTCAAACTTTCGATGGTGGATACCCGCTTTGCAACCTATCAATCAACTGCTCCTCTCAATGCAGCCGTTATTGGAACAGTACGGCTACCTAGCACTGATCATCAGCATCTTTTTCGAAGGGATTGGCATTCCGATGCCCGGCCAATCGCTCATGATTGCCGCGTCCATTTTGTCATCCAATGGCGTAATGAATTTCTCTCTTGTTATGATTGTATCGTGGCTAAGCTGCTTTATTGGTAATAGTTGCGGCTATCTGCTCGGCTATTATTTTGAGGGTTGGTTGGATAAAAAAGGCTATATTTCAGGGGCTAAATTTCAAAAACTGCAAAGCGCTATTCAAAAATACGGCCCGATTTGCTTAATCATCAGTCGCTTTGTTGAGGGGATGAAACAATTCATGCCATTAGCCTGCGGAGTGGCGAAAATGCCCATCAGAGTATTTTTACTGGGTAACGTGCTTGCCACCACAGTTTGGGTCGCGGTCTTTGGTTTACTCACCCATTTTGCGTTTAAACATCTTCATCAAATCAGCCACTTTTATTCTGCTTACCGCTATTGGATCTGGGCAATGGCCGCTATCACTTTTATCGTTATGATTTATGCAGTATTGAAACATAGACACACTCAGCGCTGATAGCGACCTGTCTCTGACTTCATTTCCCCCCTTCTGTCATCACCACATAAAAATAAGTGTAGGGGCTAGTGATTGTGTTTCCACTCAATTTGAGGTTTGATGTTGCCATTATGTGAACATTTACACCGACTCTGAATGTGCTCAGAGAACACACTAGGGTGATTTAAGGAGACAACATGGACGTGATCGTCTTAGGTAGCGGCGTCATCGGGCTAACCAGCGCATGGTATTTATCACAAGCGGGCCACCGAGTAACGGTGGTGGATCGCCAATCACAAGGTGCAAAAGAGACCAGTTTTGCTAACGCAGGGCAAATATCTTACGGCTACTCTTCCCCTTGGGCTGCACCCGGCATCCCACAAAAAGCATTAAAGTGGCTGTTTGAAGAGCATGCACCGTTGAAAATAAAACCATCTATCGACCCACAGCTGTTGGCGTGGACGGGTAAAATGTTATTGAACTGCCAACAGGATCGTTACAACATCAATAAAGCCAGAATGCTGGCGATTGCCAATTACAGCCGCGTTTGTTTGGCTGACCTGAATCAGCAACATAACCTGCAATATCAAGGCCGTCGGCTTGGAACGTTGCAAGTATTTCGCAGCGAAAAACAGCTACAAGCGATACAAAAGGACATCAAACTACTCGAGCAAAGTGGGATTCGTTATCAGCTTCTTGATGTCGATGGGTGCATTAAGCAAGAGCCGGGGCTTGCTCTTGTACGCGATAAATTGCGAGGAGGTTTGTACCTCCCCGATGATGAAACCGGAGACTGCTATCTGTTTTGCCAACAATTAACAGAGCTCGCGAAAAGCCGTGGGGTGCAATTTCTGTTTGATACACAAATAAAAACATTAACCACTGAAGGCAAAAAGATCACCGCTGTCCAAACCGATAAAGGTGAGCTAAAAGCAGACAAATATGTCGTCGCACTCGGCAGTTACTCTACCGCTTTACTGGCGACATTGGGTATCTCCATTCCTGTTTATCCAGTGAAAGGGTACTCACTAACGCTGCCGATTGTCGACGTCGAATTGTCCCCATGTTCAACGGTAATGGACGAAACATATAAAGTGGCCATCACTCGTTTTGAGGATCGAATTCGTGTCGCGGGCACGGCAGAGTTAGCCGGGTTTGATCCTGCCTTGCCTGATGCGCGCAAAGCAACCATTGCAAAAGTCGTGACCGATCTCTTTCCTCAAGGCGGTGATTTAGCACAAGCTGAATTCTGGACAGGCTTTAGACCAATGACGCCTGACGGGACTCCGATTATAGGCTCCACTCCATTTGAAAACCTCTACACCAATACCGGACATGGAACCTTAGGGTGGACGATGGCTTGCGGATCTGGACAGCTTCTTGCCGACATTGTCAGTGAGCAAACTTGTGCTTTACCAATTCATGAGTTGAATCTCTCTCGCTACCTCATCAACTAGTCACAATAGAAAATGCTTATTATTAGCTAAACCTTAGTGGAAAGTTATTATGCATAATGATTCATCCGAGAGGATTTAATTTCCAACCTTTCGGGTGACCAACCCATATGCGCTGAAATTTTAGCCAATTCTAATTAACCCACCTATTATTTAACATTTCGTTAGCATTTTGTGTTCCTCATCACGCTAACGATTATTCACAGATAAATAAATTAACATCTAAGTTACAAAAAGATTAATATGTTGCCCACAAAGCAAACACAACACTCACCAAAACTACTAAAACAGGGAAATGCATATGCAGTCATTTGTTGATTTTCTGAATGGAATAATCTGGAGCCCGGCGCTAATTTATTTATGCCTTGGTGCGGGTTTATTCTACTCAATTGTGACCCGATTCGTTCAGGTCCGTCACTTTTTTGAAATGTGGCGACTTCTTCTTTCCGGAAAAAGCTCAACCAAAGGGATATCCTCTTTCCAAGCTTTGGCCGTTTCACTTTCGGGACGCGTCGGTACGGGTAACATTGCAGGCGTAGCCGCGGCAATTGGTTTTGGTGGCCCTGGTGCTATTTTCTGGATGTGGGTAGTGGCCTTTTTTGGTGCCGCGACTGCTTATGCTGAATCAACTCTGGCACAGATTTATAAAGAAGAAGATGAAGGTGAATTCCGTGGTGGCCCCGCTTATTACATCGAAAAAGCGATGGGACAAAAATGGTATGCATGGATCTTCGCCATTTCCACCATCTTTGCTTGTGGTGTGCTTTTACCTGGCGTGCAATCCAACAGCATTGGTAATGCCGTAGAAGCGGCTTTTGGGGCTGGCCCAATCATTGAAACCACTATCGGTAGCTTCACTTTTGCTAAGATTTTTACTGGTACCGTAGTGTCAATTATTTTAGCTTTCATCATCTTTGGTGGTGTTAAGCGTATCGCCAACTTCACACAGGTCGTGGTGCCATTTATGGCTTTGGCCTATGTCATTACTGCGTTTGTTATCATCCTGCTTAACATCAGTGAAGTACCACGTATTTTTGCCATGATCATTGGTGATGCGTTCACACCAATGGCAGGTATTGGTGCTGCGATTGGTTGGGGGGTAAAACGAGGTGTTTACTCAAACGAAGCAGGCCAAGGTACTGGACCGCACGCTGCGGCTGCCGCGAGTGTTGATCACCCAGCCCAGCAAGGTTTAGTGCAAGCATTTTCTATCTACATTGATACTTTGCTGGTCTGTTCCGCAACCGCGTTCATGATTCTGATCACTGGTGCTTATAACGTACACGGCGGCGCAGAAGGTGCATTTTTAGTACAGAACATCGCGGCGGATATCAGCGCCAATGGCCCAGTATTTACCCAAATGGCGATTGAGAGCGCACTACCGGGCGTGGGTAAACCTTTTGTTGCGTTTGCTCTGTTCTTCTTCGCCTTTACCACGATTTTGGCATACTACTATATTGCTGAAACGAATATTGCTTACATTCGCCGCACCTTTAAAGTCGATGGCCTGATGTTCCTTCTTAAAGTAGTGATCATCGCAACGGTATTCTACGGCACAGTGAGAACCGCGAACCTTGCTTGGGCAATGGGTGATGTGGGCGTGGGTTTGATGGCGTGGCTAAACATAGTCGGGATTTTGATCATCTTCTTTATGGCTAAACCAGCTATTGCAGCACTCAAAGATTATGAAGAGCAACAAAAACAAGGTGTCGATGAGTATCTTTTCAACCCAGTAAAACTCGGCATTAAGAATGCGACATATTGGGAAGGAAAATATAAACGCAAAACGGGACAAGAACCAACCGTAGAAGAAAGCTCCGTGGGTGTTGAACAACCATCATCCTAACGGATTAGCTAAGCTCATCAGCAAAAAGCATTCAAGGTAAACGTAAAAAGGGTTAGCAAACGCTAACCCTTTTTCTTTTTCATCAACCCGTATTAGGCTGCGATTTCTTGTGTCGTCAACTTTTCGACAACAGCGTTTTGCGCTTTCTTTTCACCAATCGGTAAAATAACACGGCCATATTCATTATTCAGAACTTGAGCCATTGCAAAATAAATCGCACTTGCGCCACAGAAGATGCCTTCAAAGCCAGCAATCGTGCCGATAAGTTCGCTACCAGTGAAATCACGCGCAGCTAGTAAAGCAAATAGAATGGTCAGTGAGCTGAATACCACTTGTTTAGCAAGTGGGTAGCACAATGAACCGATAAACATGAAACCAGTGAAAATGCCCCACAACGCTAAGTACCAACCCATAAAGTGAGCAGGGCTTGCTGGTAGTCCCATGTATGGCATGACAATCAGGCCAACCAATGTGAGCCAAAATAGGCCGTAAGAGGTAAACGCTGTGGTACCAAAAGTGTCACCACGTTTGAAACACATGATACCCACGATGACTTGACTTAAACCACCGTAGAAAATACCCATCGCCAAAATCATAGAGTCGATAGGGAAAAAGCCTGCGTTATGGATATTAAGCAGGATAGTCGTCATGCCAAAACCCATTAGGCCTAGCGGCGCTGGATTGGCCAATTTAGTAGACATTCGCGAGTACCTTAAAAAATGTTGATAAAAATTACGCGCGGATTTTAGTGGAGTAGCACACAAAATGGAAAGAACGTTAACGAAAACTAAGATTGTAAATTTAACCACTTGATTGTTCAAAAAGAGAGCAGAGCAACCGAATTCGATCGTGCTGCTCTCCTTTTGCTAAATGTTACTCTCTATTGACAGTTTATTTCATCCCAAAACCAGTTACTTTGCGTGGGTGATTCCCATACTCCGGGGTTATTTTTAGCCATAAAACACTTTCCATTATGCGTAATTTTATCGCCATTTTTTGCAACAGTAACCCCTGCAACCCAGCTTGAAAAATCACTGCTTGGTGGCGTAGGCTCTGGCGTGACGGGCGGTTCTGGCTCATTGACCACTGGTGGTGGCTCAACAGGGTCAGGTGTTGTGGGCGCTGTTGGTTCACCCGTAATAAGCTTCCAAGGATCACCTTGAGTGGGTTCATTACCTTGTGACCACCACTTAGCTTCATAAGTAGCGCCTTTATAGCTCACCTTATCGCCCGTGTTATATACCTTTGTTGCTTCCCAGCCGACGATGCCATCCACTGGCGGCTCTGGTGGCGTACCGGGATCAATCGCATCCACAACACGCACTTGGGGCCAGCTAGAATGTGAACCATAAAAGTTAGTCACACATTTTTCGTAATCACCAGCAACAAGGGCTGAATACGCGGTTTGGAAACCAACCAGTTCACATTCAAACGAGTAGCCACCTGGGCGATCAGAGTAATATTTCCAATTACCATCCCAGTTGGTATACAGCACATCCGTCGCACCGTTCAAATTTAAGCTACCGTAAGGCGTTTGCTGCCAACAGGTATTCTTTTCATCAGACTCAATCGGTATTTGATAATGATCGGCTAGCCCTTCCCAGTAGCGAATACGATTAACCGGTTGACCTTTATCTTTGTTCTGTTCACCGCACTCAATGCCACCATTGATAACGTTAATTGTGGTGCCAAAACCATAGCCAATACCGGCATCGCTTTCACGTTGCGAAGGTGTCCATGTACGGTCAATTACGTGCAACATTGCCGGTTTCGGTGCTTGAGGTGTTAAGAAAAACCAAATCGCTGAAGCTAAATTCAACCAAGAATCCGCTACTAATCCGGGGTTATTGAGTAGTACTTTGGCATCACCATCAAACATCACTTCAGAAAAAGCGCCATAGTTGAAATGGTAAGAGAGCTGCTTCGCGCCACGACCAAAATAACCTTGCCCAGCGGCGCACGGCCAACGAGCATTTTGCCAATCATTTTGGCCACAACCGGTTGTGTAACCACTTTGCCCTTCAGACCAACCCATTTCACGCACATGAACCAATGCTTGCTGCCATTCTTCAAGCCTATTCGGATTATCAGATACGTTGTCTTTCGCAATGTGACCACCCGTTTCTTGTGAGAAATGAGCAAAAGCCGTCACGATGGATTTTTTACAAATTGCGTCAGAATCTCGGCCATCCGTATATTCGCCACAAAACGCGGGGAATTTGCCAATTGCCCGTAAGAAGCGTGTGTAGGTGTATTCGGGAGCCGCCATTTGAGTTAAGAAATCCCACTCGTACTGTGGAAAAACTCGTTCAACACGCTTGACGTTTTCAGGGTTAGAACTTAACCCCGGTACTATTGCTTCAACAATTGCATTCGAACGCGTTTCTAGTGCTTTCGACCAGATGGCATACATGGGATCCGCTGTTTTGGCTTTTTCTGACGCTTGTAGCTCTACTTTAGAGACAATATAACCCGCGGAATTTTCAGGGTCAGGTAAGATATTTAACGCGTAACTGTTTGCGGCTAAGACACTGCTAATCAGCATGGCTAAATGCTTTGTTTTCAACATATCAATCCCTTATTTTTTGCTTAGTGGGTACGGTGAAAATAGTATGGATAGCCGAGCCATTGTTGACAGTGAAACTTATTAATTAAATGTCAAAATGCGAGTGGTTTCATCATGATGTAAACCAATTATCGTACGGCGACATCGCCCTTTGAAGGCAAGTCGATAAATATGAAAAAGCCTCAAAAAAGCTTGAGGCTTTTAGAGTTCAATCTATTTTTCATCAGGTTAAGTGAACAACCAATGCCTCAAATTTCTCAAGCATCATCGCACCGGCAATGGCTTAGCGCACATGAGCGTGGCCAGTAAAAAAGTGATGAACTGGGCCGCGACCTTGGCCAACATCCAGTTCATCGGCATAGCCAATGGCTTGCGATATGTACTGCTTAGCCAAATACACGGATTTGTGCAGGTTATTTCCTTGAGCAAGATAAGAAGCGATCGCAGAAGAGAGCGTGCAACCCGTCCCATGGGTATTTTGGGTTGGAAAACGCTTCGCACTGAGTAATTCTGACGAAGATTGCATGATCAAAAGATCGTTACTGTTTTCATCTTGTTCTAAATGCCCACCTTTTAGCAACACCGCCTTTGCACCCAACGCTCGTAAATCAGCCACCATACCGCTCATTTCGACTTCAGATTGAGGAACTGGCTTACCAGTAAGTACTGCTCCCTCAAATAAATTGGGGGTAATAATGTCAGCCAAAGGGATCAACATTTCTTTTAATGTACTGATTGCCGATTGCTCAAGTAATAAATCACCACTGGTCGCCACCATCACGGGGTCAATCACAAGGCTCTTGGGTTGGTATTGCTGCATTTTTTTGGCAACGATCTTGATGATACTGGCATCGGCTAGCATGCCAATTTTAACGACCACGATCTTCAAGTCGCTAAAGACGGCATCTAACTGGCTTTCGATGTGATCAAGTGGAATGGGGAAAATGGCGGAAACGCCTTGAGTATTTTGTGAAGTAATGGCGGTAATAACGGAACACGCGAAACTGCCAGTTGCCGATATCGCTTTGATGTCGGCTTGAATGCCAGCCCCTCCACCGCTATCAGACCCTGCGATAGTGAGTACAACAGGTATGTTTAATAGCGTCGTTTCTTGTGTGTGTTTCTGTATTGGTTGTGCCATGGTCGCTCCTATGACAAGACATACAGGAACTGACTTTGACCGTGGTTTGGAAAGTTCGGTAATCGAATTTACAAAGGTTAGCCGTTGTTATTCGGCTCGTGACAAAGTGCTCATAGTTCCCTACGTCAGTATTAACTGAATCAGGTTCGACGGGTCTCGAATTTCGATCTCAGCCGATGCAGAATCTGCATCGGCTCCCCGACTATTTCGCTGCAATCATAGCAGGGCACTCACCGAAGGAGTACGCTTTTTTGGAGGATTATTCCCACTCAATGGTGGCTGGTGGCTTACCTGAAATATCGTAAACCACACGAGAAATACCATTCACTTCATTGATGATACGGTTAGAAACCTTACCCAAGAACTCATAAGGCAGGTGCGCCCAATGTGCTGTCATAAAGTCAATGGTTTCCACAGCGCGTAGCGATACAACCCAATCGTATTTACGTCCATCACCCATAACGCCTACCGAACGAACAGGTAAGAAAACCGTGAAAGCTTGGGACACTTTGTTATACAGATCAGCGGCATGCAGCTCTTCAATGAAAATAGCATCGGCGCGGCGCAGCAAATCACAGTACTCTTTCTTCACTTCGCCCAACACGCGTACGCCAAGGCCAGGGCCTGGGAATGGATGGCGGTAAAGCATGTTGTAAGGTAGACCAAGCTCTAGGCCAATCTTGCGTACTTCATCTTTGAAAAGTTCACGCAGTGGTTCAACCAATCCCATTTCCATATCATCAGGCAAACCGCCAACGTTATGGTGAGATTTAATCACGTGCGCTTTACCTGTTTTAGAGGCAGCCGATTCAATCACATCTGGGTAAATCGTGCCTTGCGCAAGCCATTTCGCATTTTTCAATTTCTTTGATTCTTCATCGAAGATATCAACAAACACATGGCCGATGATTTTGCGTTTCGCTTCCGGATCAGACTCACCTTGCAGTGCGTTGAGGAAACGATCTTCTGCATTAACATGAATGATGTTTAAACCAAACTTGTTGCCAAACATATCCATTACTTGCTGAGCTTCATTCAGACGCAATAGGCCGTTATCAACGAATACGCAGGTTAATTTATCGCCAATCGCTCGGTGAGCCAGCATCGCCACAACTGACGAATCTACACCACCCGATAGGCCAAGGATCACCTCATCGTCGCCGACTTGCTCTTTAATACGAGCAACCGCATCTTCGATGATAGACTCAGCCGTCCATAGACGCTCACAACCACAAACGTTGAGAACGAAATTCTCAAGCATTTTTAGACCGTTTTTGGTGTGCGTGACTTCTGGGTGAAATTGCACGCCATAATATTTTTTCTCTTCATTCGCCATTGCCGCATAAGGACAAGTTTCCGTTTGCGCTGTTTTGACAAAATCAGCCGGAATTTGCACCACTTTATCACCGTGGCTCATCCAAACGTCTTGCGTTAGCTCAAGGTCGCTAAACAGGGCCGATTCACCCATTAGCTGTACAGCTGCATAACCAAATTCACGTTCCTCAGAACTGGCCACTTTTCCGCCCAACTGTTCAGCCATGGTTTGCATGCCATAACAAACACCAAATACAGGTACGCCAGAATCAAACACATATTGTGGCGCACGCGGAGAGTTGGCTTCAGTCACGCTTTCAGGACCACCAGAAAGAATAATGCCATCTGGGTTGAATTCACGGATGTCCGCTTCTTCAACATCCCAGCTCCACAGCTCACAATAAACACCGATTTCGCGAACACGGCGGGCAACCAGTTGTGTGTACTGAGAGCCGAAATCTAAGATCAGAATACGTTGGTCATGGATATCTTTAGTCATTTAAGGTCAATCTCAATCATTAATGTAGTGGATGGGGAGCATCGCGCTCCCCTAAGCTTCAATCTATTAAGCTTCAATCTATTCGTGGTTCGTTAATTAACCCAAGCGGTAGTTTGGCGCTTCTTTGGTAATTTGAACGTCATGCACGTGCGACTCTTTCATACCTGCACCAGAGATACGAACAAACTCGGCTTTAGTGCGCAGATCTTCGATGGTGGCAGAACCGGTTAGACCCATGCTTGAGCGTAAACCACCCATTTGTTGATGGACGATCTCTTTTAGACGGCCTCGATAAGCGATACGGCCTTCGATCCCTTCAGGTACAAGCTTGTCAGCTGCATTGTCAGATTGGAAATAACGATCAGAAGAGCCTTGAGACATTGCACCCAGCGAACCCATACCGCGGTAAGCTTTATATGAACGACCTTGGAACAAAATAACTTCACCCGGAGCTTCTTCAGTACCAGCAAACATGGAGCCGACCATCACGCAAGATGCACCAGCAGCAATCGCTTTACAAATATCGCCAGAAAAACGAATACCGCCATCAGCAATCACAGGAATACCGTATTGATCAGCCACTTCAGCTGCATCAGAAATCGCCGTAATTTGAGGAACACCAACACCCGTTACAATACGCGTTGTACAGATTGAACCCGGGCCAATACCGACTTTGACCGCGCTTACGCCCGCGTCAATTAGAGCTTTCGCACCGGCACCCGTTGCAACATTGCCGCCGATAATATCGAGATCAGGATAAGCGGCGCGCGTTTCACGAATACGGTTAAGTACACCTTCTGAATGGCCATGAGAAGAGTCAATCAGTAGAACATCCACTCCCGCTTCCACTAATGCTTTTACGCGCTCTTCATTGCCAGCACCGGCACCAACAGCCGCACCAACACGTAAACGCCCTTGTTCATCTTTACAAGCATTCGGTTTGCGTTCTGCTTTATGGAAATCTTTCGCGGTGATCATACCAGTCAGTTTGAATTCATCATTCACTACCAAGACTTTTTCAACACGCGCTTTGTGCATGCGCTCTTGTACATCCTGACGAGATGCGCCCTCTTTAACTGTGGCTAAGCGATCTTTTGGTGTCATGACTGCTTCAACTTTTTTTGTTAAATCAGTAACAAAGCGAATATCGCGGCCGGTGATGATACCGACAAGCTCATTGTGATCGCTCACCACAGGGAAACCGGCAAAACCATGTTTCTCTGTCAAAGCAATCACATCTTGAATGGTTGCATCAGGGCGAACTGTTACTGGCGCAGTGACTACACCCGCTTCAAAAATTTTGACAAGACGGACTTGTTCAGCCTGCTCTTCAATGGGCATATTTTTGTGGATAAAACCAATACCACCCTCTTGGGCAAGAGCGATCGCAAGGCGAGCCTCTGTCACTGTATCCATAGAAGCTGAGATCATCGGAATGTTCAGTGCGATATTTTTGGTCAGCTGAGTATGGAGATCGGCTGTGTTTGGGAGAACGGTGGAGTGTGCTGGTACGAGAAGAACATCATCGAATGTCAGCGCTTCTTTGGCAATTCTTAGCATTTGCAATATCTCACAATTAAGAGGAGTGAATAAAAGGTAAATCCAAGTTGTCTCAATTTGCCCTAATACACAATGAACAGGATAAATCGATTTGGATTTGATATTGCGGTCGGATTATACGCCCGAGGCAATCGCTTGACCACTCATTTTTTCATTTTTAATTTGCATTCCAACCCTTGATATGTATTATATTGCCGCTAATTTCCATACCCTCGTCTAGGGGATTAGCCTTGCCTTCTTTGACCAACGAAAACATCTACACTGTCTCTCGTCTCAATGCTGAAGTACGCCTGTTACTTGAAAATGAAATGGGCATTGTGTGGCTCGTTGGTGAAATATCGAACTTCTCCGCTCCGGTTTCTGGCCATTGGTATCTCTCACTCAAAGATTCTCGCGCGCAGGTAAAATGTGCGATGTTCAAAGGCAATAATCGCTTTGTGACCTTCAAACCTAAAAATGGCCAGCAGGTACTTGTTAAAGCGCGTCTTTCTCTTTATGAACCCAGAGGTGACTACCAAGTCATTATCGAGAGCATGCAACCCGAAGGGGATGGTCGTCTCCAGCAAGAGTTTGAAAAGCTGAAGATGCAGTTGGCCGCAGAAGGGCTGTTTGCACAATCCAATAAGCGCCCCTTGCCGGAAAATCCTCAATGCGTCGGAGTTATTACTTCAAAAACTGGCGCAGCCCTGTTTGATATTCTTGATGTGCTCAAGCGGCGCGATCCAAGCTTGCCCGTCATCATTTATCCTACACTGGTTCAAGGCGAACAAGCGGCCATTCAAATTGCTCAAGCAATTGGTCGAGCAAATGCGAGGCAAGAGTGTGACGTATTGATTGTGGGTCGCGGTGGCGGTTCTTTAGAGGACTTATGGTGTTTTAACCACGAGATCGTAGCGCGCACAATTGCCGCTAGTCAAATCCCAATTATCAGTGCCGTCGGGCATGAAATCGATGTGACGATTGCTGATTTTGTGGCTGACGTACGTGCCCCAACCCCCTCCGCTGCTGCAGAATTAGTCAGCCGAGACAACAGTAATAAGCGACAAGCTTTCGCCTCATACCAGCACAAGCTACAAAGTGCGATGCGCTATTACACCAGTCAACAAGCGCATCATTTACGCGCTTTGGTTCACGCGCTAGAGAAACAGCACCCCACTTACCGCTTGCAGCGTCAAAGCCAGCAACTTGATGACACAGAAATGCGCCTACAGCGGGCGATACAGCGCTATATTTCGACTCAGCGCGAGCACATTGGCCAGCAATACCATCAACTTCAGTTGCATTCTCCCGTACAAACCTTAGCGAAGCAGCAGCATCGACTAGCCAAAAGCGAGCAACGATTGCTGGACGTAATGGAGAAAAAACTCCTGCGCACAGCACACCGTTTAACGCTAGCTGCAGAGAAGCTTGACGCAGTAAGCCCATTAGCGACACTAAAACGAGGCTATTCGATCACGCGAGATAGCTCAGGCAAAGTGATTCACCGCGCTTGCGATCTAAAAACTGGCGATCAATTGATTACGCGAGTGGCGGATGGCGAAGTTTTCTCTACCGTTAATTAATCACTTAATCTTGTGCTTGAAACTCAAATCGAATCTTAGATTTTGATTTGAGCTCATTGCATGAATTACAGAAAAAGTTTGCTGCGCCACACGCCTGCAATTTCTCCAGCTCAGAATCACACTCAGGGCAAAAACCAATTTTGTTAAAGTGATGTTTGCACTGAGCACAATGGTAACGCCCATCCCACGCCAGTGGATTTTGGCAACAAGGGCAAAGATTTTCCTGCATATTGATCCCATCTCTCTTTGTGTCTTTCACATAACATCTTTCACATAGTGTGATTTTGGTAGATGTTTTATACCGTTCGTTTTAATAGATAGCTCGTTTGCGTAGATAGATCGTGCATGTGATAGCCGACACTTCATCAAACGGCACGTATGGTCTCGGATTATCGAGAGTTCAGCTTTGATCTCTATCACAATACCTTCAGGCTCACCAACCACCTCATACACATTAGGCTATGATCGATAAAAGATCTCTGCCTGATCATTTGCTTTATCTGCTCCGTTCAGCGATCTACTCTCAAAAGAACATTTATATAACCACACACCGAAAGCATAAGTTACATATTCTGCATATGGATTTATAACGATACAAAACTCCATTTTATAGCTAATAAATCAAAAAAATCAGAATATATTAAAATGATCTTTTGGCGAAATGTTCTACTCATTTTGTTTGATACTTATACAAAGC
>NZ_CAWNHY010000145.1:0-3981 GCF_963874335.1 Vibrio sp. V10_P2A27P122
AATAGCAATGGCTGGTGCAACGTACCATTCACCAATCATCTTGGCTAACAACACCCCAGTGAATGCGATGACTGATCCCACCGACAAATCAATTCCGCCGGAGAGGATAACAAAAGTCATACCCACGGCAATAATTCCCAAAAAAGCATTGTCAGTCAGTATGTTAAAAATGATACGAGTCGAGAGAAATGTCGGGTATTCAAATAAACAAACCAAATAACCCAGCACAAACACCATAATAGTGATAACTAAAGGTAAGTTCCGTTTAAACATGATGCGATCTCCCTTTGATAAACTGTACTAACGCAGGGGACTGGATCACTAGCACGACAAGCACCACAATTGCTTTCACAATTAGGTTCCACTGCGGTTGGTAGCCTGAGAGTAAAATACCCGTGTTGACACCTTGAATAATGAGGGTGCCCACAATGGCTAAAAACAGATTAAAACGCCCACCCATTAACGACGTGCCGCCAATAACGACGGCTAAGATGGCGTCCATCTCTAACCATAAGCCCGCATTATTGGCGTCTGCCCCACGGTTGTCGGCCGTAACGATAATACCTGCAATGGCGGCCATAATACCGCTAATGACATAAGTACTGATCACAACGAGCGGCGTATTTACACCGGAATTTTTCGCCGCACGAATATTAATGCCCACCGCTTCAATAAACAGACCGAGTGCACTTTTTTTCGTTAATAACCAAATACCGAGTGCGGCGACGATGGTGATGATTACTGGTGTCGGGAGTAATAACCAAGAGCCACTGCCGATCCACGATAGCGCTTCATTATTGAAGGTGATGATCTGCCCTTCAGTGATGAGCTGTGCAATACCGCGGCCAGCCACCATTAAGATCAAAGTGGCAACTATGGGTTGGATTTTGAAAATAGCAACGAGAAATCCATTCCATAAGCCACAAAGTGCGCCAACGCAAACAGCAGAGAACAGCATCAACGGTACCCCAAAAGTGCCGTGAGCGGCCATGCTGGCCAAAGTCGCACCGCTGATCGCCATGACCGCTCCTACCGAAAGGTCAATGCCTCCGGTCGCGATCACCAACGTCATTCCAATATTAAGTAAAGCCACTGGTGCACAGCGATTGAGGATATCAATCACGCTCCCAAACAGCCGCCCATCTTGGATATTAATGGAAAAAAAGTTATCGGCCACAATCGCGTTGACCAGTAGCACAATCACTAACGCCACAATCTGCGGCGACCCTGTCGGCATTTTTATTTTCCATCGATTTGCCTGATCGACAGGTTTGATAACTGACATCGTCATACTGACCCTCACATCGCAATGGCATTCATAATGGCAGGAACGGAGAGATCAGCAGTCGGGATCTCAGCGACTTGTTTTCGGTCTTTCAGTACAATAACGCGATCGGCATAGCCGACTAACTCTTCTAATTCTGACGAAATGACTAACATTGCTAATCCATTTGCACATAGTGATTCAATTAATCGAATAATCTCTGCGTGAGCACCAACGTCGATACCACGTGTCGGCTCATCAAGGATCAAAAATTGCGGTTTGGTCAGTAGCCAACGAGCGAGCAAAACCTTCTGCTGGTTGCCCCCAGAAAGAAACTGAATCGGCTGCTCAGCCGTAGGCGTTTTTATGTCGAGCTGACGAATGAAACGCTGCGCAATCTCTTTTTGCTCTTGTTTAGAGAGCGGGCTAAACCAACCACGCTGAGCTTGCAGCGCCAAAATAATGTTTTCACGGACAGAGGCTGACGCGATAATGCCATCGGTTTTTCGATCCTCAGGACAAAAACCAAAGCCATTTAATGATGCTTGCCGAGCAGAGCGAACTTTTGCAGGTTTACCATCCACAGTGCAATAACCAGCATCAGTAGGAATAATGCCAAATATCACTTGTGCCATTTCCGTACGTCCTGAACCCAACAGACCCGCTAACCCGACAATTTCACCTCGGTGAACTTCTAAGAAAAACGGGTCAATCGTGCCTTTTTTGCCATAGTTATCAAAACTGACCAAAGGGCTATCACTTAAGCGCGTTTTACCCGCACGGTGTAGTGCATTGTCCTCTAGATCGCGACCAAGCATCATTTTGATTAGTTCTATCTGGCTCAATTCAGCCGTCATTTTCGTCCCGACCAGCTCACCATTACGTAGAACAGTGATGCGATCACTCACTTGATAAACTTGATCGAGAAAATGAGTAATAAAAACCAACCCCATCCCTTGGCTTTTTAGCCGACGCATAATGGTAAAAAGCATTTCAACTTCATGCGAATCCAAACTGGCGGTAGGTTCATCAAGAATCAAGATCTTGGCTGAGAGCGACACAGCACGAGCAATCGCAACAATTTGCTGCATCGCAACAGAATATTGGTTCAGAGGCAAACTCACATCGATGTCAAAGCCGTAACTTTTCATCATTTGCTTTGCTTGCAACACCATATTGCTACGATCGAGAAGACCGTATTTCTTCAGTTCACGGCCAATAAAAAGGTTATCAACAATGGACATGTTGGGCAGCAAATTGACTTCTTGGTACACAGTACCGATACCTAAATTTTGTGCATGTGCGGTACTTTGAGGCGAAATCATCTCTCCATCTAAGCAGATCTGCCCCTCATCGCGCTGGTAGACCCCAGTTAACGTTTTGACCAACGTTGACTTCCCTGCACCATTCTCACCGAGCAACGCCATGATCTCGCCACGCCTCAGTGTAAAGTCGACATTAAATAATGCTCTAACCCCAGGAAATTCTTTCGTTATCCCTTTAGCATCCAATAATACATGTTCATCTTGACTGTATGACATAATTGCACCGCAAGTCATCTCACCATATTTCTTACATCAACACTCCCCAACACATGTTTTATATAATAGAGAAATATGATGAGACTTTATTTAAGGTAAATTCAAATTAAACAACAGTGATTAATAACCCATATCTTTTTTGAGTGCCAATTCGGTTTTAGCACTATCTGGCAGGAACAATTTAGACTCAGTAACAATATGTTTAGGAGGCAGAGTGCCATTATTTAGATAGTCATGTAATGCATCAAAAGCCGGGCCGGCCATATTAGGTGTTAATTCAACTGACGCATTCGACTCACCAGACATCATCGCTTTAAATATATCTGGCACACCATCAATTGAGACAATTTTAATATCTACCCCTGGTTTTAACCCAGCTTCTTTGATAGCTTGAATAGCACCGATCGCCATATCATCATTATGAGCGTAGACAGCACAAATATTCTTACCGTTACTTTCAGCCTTGATGAAGCTTCCCATCACTTCTTTGCCTTTACTGCGAGTAAACTCGCCCGATTGAGTGCGTATAATTTTTAGGTTGTCTGCCTTATTCACTACATTGAGAAAGCCCTGCTTACGATCTAAGGCCACACTCGCTCCAACCGTTCCTTGCAGTTCAACGATATGACATGGCTTTCCAGCTTGTACCTCTTTCAACCAATTACCAGCGACTTCACCTTCATGAACACTGTCCGCGGCTACCGATGTCATGTAGAGAGAATCGTCGTTCACTGTGATGCTTCTATCCAATAAAAACACCGGAATCTTGGCCTCTCTTGCTTCTTCCAGCACTGGTCCCCAGCCGGTTTGCACAACGGGCGCGATAAAAATCGCGTCAACACCTTGAGCGATAAACGATCGAACCGCCTTGATCTGGTTCTCTTGTTTTTGCTGTGCATCGGAAATCTTCAGTATGATGCCACGTTTCTCTGCCTCTGATTTTGCCACACTTGTTTCGGCGGCCCGCCAACCTGATTCAGAACCAATTTGAGAGAATCCAACGGTGAGAGAGTTCGCATAACTTGCACCACACATCAAAATTGTGCTGATGACAGTGGCCATTTTTAATGGTTTCAACATAATTTGTCCCTTATTACTGTTGTAGAGTTTCACGTAATTTATTTTAAACATTTAACTCCCCACTTAATTTTATATTTACACGGCTCAATCGCATCA
>NZ_CAWNHY010000146.1:0-3965 GCF_963874335.1 Vibrio sp. V10_P2A27P122
GGGTTACTTAACGACACATCATTCCCCTGACGAACAAATAATTGTGATGGGAGACATTAACATCAGCCCTATCGACTTGGATATTGGGATTGGTGAAGCCAATAGAAAACGCTGGTTGCAAACGGGAAAATGCTCTTTCCAACCTGAAGAGCGCGAATGGTTACAAACTTTAATGGACTGGGGTTTTGTTGACACATTCCGTCAGTTAAATCCGGATGTAAATGATCAATTTTCGTGGTTTGATTATCGCTCACGCGGCTTTGATGATAACCGCGGGCTACGAATCGACGTCATTTTAGCGACCCCGAACCTAGCAAAAAAATGCCAAGAAGTCGGCATCGACTATGAACTTCGAGGAATAGAAAAACCTTCTGATCACGCGCCAATTTGGTCCAGTTTTTCTTTGTAGGAACAGAAAGTAACGTGCCAATAAGAAGCGCGCATTCAGCGCGCTTCTTATTTTAATCTATGCCTTGATTATAGAAACAAACTCGGTACAACAAATTGCTACTCGCAGCCCTTCAGCTTAATGGGCGCAAATAAGCTAAGAAGCGTTTTTCAGCCTGTTTAAAGCAGAACAAAATAATGAAGGTCAAGCCCATATAGAACAAACCTGCGGTTAAAAATGACTCGAATGGAGCATAATAACGAGAGTTCACTAAACGCGCAGCTCCCGTTAAATCCATAATGGTAACAATACCAGCAACCGCAGAACCGTGAAGCATGAAGATAACTTCATTACTATAAGCGGGCAGTGCGCGCCTTAACGCACTCGGTAGAATAATTCGTCGATACGTTTTCCAAGTACTCATTCCGTATGCCTTCGCCGCTTCAACTTCCCCTTTAGGCAACCCATTGATCGCACCGCGAATAATTTCAGCCGTGTAGGCGGACGTATTGAGAACAAAAGCAACCAACGCGCAAAACCAAGCGTTTTCCCACAAGGTATCTTTCACCGGGAAAAATTGATCCATTCCATAGTAGATGAGATAAAGCTGGACTAATAACGGTGTACCACGAAAAAAGTAGGTATAAGCCCATGCTGGAGTACGAATAAAATAGTTGTGGCTATTTCTAGCAATCGCTAAGGGGATGGCAAGGCTCAAACCGATAATTAACGACAACCCCACCAGCCAAACCGTTGTCCACAGCCCACTAAAATAAATTGGTAGGCTTTGAGTAATAAGGGAAAAATCCATATTTACCTCGTGTGAATGCTGAACTTGCGCTCAACCAATTTGAGAAGACCGGTTGATACACTGGTAAAGAAAAGGAAGATCACTGAGACAGCCATATAAAAGGTGAATGGCGTTTTTGTCGAACCCGCCGCGAGTGAGCTGACTCTGACCATATCTTCTAATCCAATAATGGAAACAAGTGCCGTCGTTTTGAGCAATACCAACCAGTTGTTACCAAACCCTGGCAATGCATGACGAACCATTTGAGGAAGCAAAATGCGTCTAAATGCTAAGGTAGAACTCATACCATACGCTTTCGCCGCTTCCATCTCTCCTTTATCAACCGCCATAATAGCGCCACGAAAGGTTTCAGCCATATAGGCACCGAAAATGAAACCTATGGTTAGTATCCCAGCAATGAAAGGGCTAACATCAATATAATCGGGGAGATAAGCGGTCCATTCATGGCTCGGGTCACTTGCCATAAACCAATTGTTTAGCCATTCGTTGATTGAATAAAGGCTATTATTCAACAATATTTGACCGCCAAAGAAAATAAGCATCATTAACACAAGGTCTGGAATACCGCGAATGATGGTCGTATAAAGAGTGGCAATGGCTCTTGCCCAACGGTAGGGTGCAAGCTTGGCTAGCGCACCTAGCATGCCAAGTAACATGGCAAGTAATAAAGAGAGCACGGCAACTTCGATGGTCAGCACCGCTCCCTTCAAAATTGAGGCTTCATATCCGTGTAGGTCCAACATAATTCATCCCTAGTCCCTGGAGAATTTAACGGCTGGGTACTTCTGGAACTAGGATCCAGCCGTTAAGAATCAATGGATTCCCATCATAATTGAGAAGGTGGAGTCAACTGAGCTAACCAGTCCTAATTACAGAGTGATCGATAAACATATTCATATGCTCGGCCCACTCTCACCTTCTAATTATATGGGTAAGATATGATGTTACAGCTTATTCACCGTATACATCGTAATTAAAGTATTTGGTCGCAATTTCTTGGTAAATCCCTTGTTGACGAAGAGATTTAATCGCCATATCAAGTTTTTGAGTGAGATCTTTGTCTTGTTTACGAACCGCAATACCAAAACCATCGCCAAACCATTTCGGATCGGTTAATGATGGGCCGACGAACTCATACGCTTCGCCGCCCGCTTTGTTAAGCACACCCTCTTCCAAGGCAGAGGCATCACCCAATACTGCCGCAATACGACCATTGGCTAGGTCAAGATAGGCTTCATCAAATGAACCATAACGGACAATTTCAACTGCATCGCCATAATTATCAGTAAGATACTTATCGTGCGTTGTTGCACGTTGTACACCAATTTTCACCCCTTTTAGACCTTCTTTAGAAAAATCCAACGCGGCTCCCTTCTTGGCGATAAATTTATTGGGAATTAATGCGTACTTACCAGTGAAATCGACTTTTTTCTTGCGCTCGTCGGTAATCGACATGGCTGCAATAATCGCGTCATATTTACGTGCGAGCAGTGATGGGATAATGCCATCCCAGTCTTGTGGAACGATTTTACATTCCACTTTCATCTCCTTGCACAACGCATTGGCCATATCAACATCAAAGCCTTTGAGAGATCCATCAGCCTCTGTCCAGCTAAAAGGAGGATAAGCCCCTTCTATACCAAAACGAACCGTCTTCCATTCTTTCGCTTGGGCCATACCAGTCATTGCACTAGCAGCAACGGCTGCAACTAATAACCACTTTTTCATTTCCATACTCCTGTGATTGAGGTCTTACTTATTTATCATGCTATGTTTATGTTGGTTTTGCTTAATATTTATGCCGTGGCGAATACCACAACATAATGAACACATTAATAAATAGAGGATATAAATTGTTTTAACCGTTCAGATTTAGGCTGGGTGAACAGGATGGCTGGATCTCCTTGCTCTTCCACTAAACCTTGGTGCAAGAACATCACATGGTTTGAAACATCGCGAGCAAAGGCCATTTCATGAGTCACTACCAGCATAGTACGGCCTTCTTCTGCCAAGTCTCTCATAACACCCAACACTTCACCCACCAATTCAGGATCAAGTGCAGAAGTGGGCTCATCAAACAGCATGACTTCTGGCTCCACGGCTAACGCTCTAGCAATCGCCGCACGTTGTTGTTGCCCACCAGAAAGGTGACCAGGATAATAGTCTTTACGTTCATACAGGCCGACTTTTTTTAGCAGCACCTCAGCACTCTCGATGGCTCGTGCTTTCGGTACTCCTAACACATGAATTGGTGCTTCAATAACGTTTTCTAACACCGTCATGTGCGACCAAAGGTTAAATCCCTGAAATACCATAGCAAGGCGTGAGCGAATTCGTTGCACCTGCTTTTCACTCACAGGTGAAGCTTCACCTTGCCGATTTTTTTTCATTTGAATGAGTTCACCATTGACCCAAATATCACCAGAGGTTGGTGTTTCAAGTAAATTGATGCATCTAAGAAAGGTACTTTTTCCCGAGCCAGAAGAACCAATAATGGAGATCACATCACCCTTACGAGCTTCTAGCGAGATTCCTTTTAGTACTTCGTTTTGACCAAAGGTTTTGTGCAGCTCTTTAATATTCAGCGCCGGTACATCAGTCATTGCGCTTAACTCCCTGTATTTGCTACTGCAGAGTATTCCAACTCCCATTTTTGATACAAACTAGCATTCACACCGAAAACATGCAACAAATTATTAACCTGCAAAATAAGGATATTTAGTTATTTTATCTGATTAAAAATTCACATTTTAGCCAATACTTCTC
>NZ_CAWNHY010000147.1:0-3958 GCF_963874335.1 Vibrio sp. V10_P2A27P122
CTACTGATTCATAGACGATAACTGCAGCCTAAGCTGCAGTTATCGTGAGAACGCGATGAGATCAGATTAAGCTTTCTTTTGAGCTTCGGCAATCTTCACTTTCCATGTGTCTGGGCCTATTTGGTGAGCATTCGCGCCACGCGAGTCCACCGCAACCGTGACTGGCATGTCTTCAACTTCGAATTCATAAATGGCTTCCATACCTAAATCTTCGAATGCCACCACGCGTGCTTTCTTAATCGCTTTCGCCACTAAGTAAGCCGCGCCACCCACCGCCATCAAGTAGACCGCTTTGTGGTTTTTGATTGACTCCACCGTCGCAGGTCCACGCTCTGCTTTGCCTATCATCCCCATAATGCCCGTTTCATCAAGCATCATGTCGGTAAATTTATCCATACGTGTCGATGTGGTCGGGCCTGCTGGACCAACAACTTCATCACCCACCGCATCAACGGGGCCAACGTAATAGATAAATTTACCTTTAAGATCGACACCTTTAGGCAGCCCTTCGCCATTTTGCAACATTGCTTGGAGTCGTTTATGTGCGGCATCGCGGCCCGTTAAAATCTTACCGGAAAGAAGAAGTGTTTCACCGGTTTTCCACTCTTGAACCTCTTCTTTAGTGACCGCATCAAGGTTGACGCGGCGCGCGCTTGCTCCTGCGTCCCACACAATTTGTGGCCAATCTTCTAGCTTTGGTGGTGTAAGCTCAGCAGGGCCCGTGCCGTCTAGCGTAAAGTGAACATGGCGGGTTGCCGCGCAGTTAGGGATCATACAAACAGGTTTAGACGCGGCGTGAGTCGGCGCTGTTTTGATTTTTACATCCACAACGGTGGTTAAGCCACCAAGCCCTTGCGCACCAATGCCTAAACGATTCACGCGGTTAAAAATATCTAAACGCAGTTCTTCTTCCGCATTTTGTGGACCACGATCAATCAGTTCTTGAATATCGATATGCTCCATCAGTGATTCTTTAGCAAGCACAGCCGCCTTTTCCGCGGTGCCGCCAATACCAATGCCGAGCATACCCGGAGGACACCAACCCGCCCCCATCAAGGGTACGGTTTTTTCTACCCATTCAGCAATGTCATCGGAAGGATTGAGCATTACCATCTTGGTTTTGTTCTCACTGCCGCCACCTTTGGCTGCGATTTGAATGTCGACTTTATTTCCTGGCACCATATTGATATGAACGACAGCAGGCGTATTGTCTTTAGTATTAATACGCTTACCAGCAGGATCCATTAATATAGAAGCGCGCAATGGGTTATCTGGATTGGTGTACGCTTGACGAACTCCTTCATCAATCATTTCTTGCACCGTGAGATCAGACTCCCATTGCACATTCATACCAATGTTGACAAAACAGGTTACGATGCCGGTATCTTGGCAAATGGGTCGATGCCCTTCTGCTGACATGCGCGAGTTAATGAGAATTTGTGCGATCGCATCTTTCGCAGCTTGACTCTCTTCTCGATGATAAGCCTTTTCTAGCGCTTGAATGAAATCCAGAGGGTGGTAGTAAGAGATATATTGAAGAGCGTCAGCGACACTGCTGATCACATCCTGCTTGCGAATTACCGTCATTGCGTGCCTCGTTATTGTTATGCTTCCCTTGACTGTTGCGTGTTCCTCATTCAATAAGCGGTAAGCTTCTCAGCAAAAAATCAACTTATTGATGTGATTCAATCAAGTAGCAGCTTTTAATTTGCATTTTATGATACTCTTGCTTTACTCAACACGCCATGCAGTGATCGGTCTCTTTGTCACAAATTACGCAAATGAACAACAACGAATTCAATCATATCCAAGTTAACGCACTGACTTACCATGTCGATCTCGCTCACCAATTGTTTTCTAAAATCGAAGACTGCCCGTGGGCCATGCTGTTGCGCTCCGCCTCTAAGACGCATATAGATAGCCGTTTTGATATTTTAGTCGCTGAACCACTGGTCACCTTAGTGACACAAGGGGATAAAACGACGGTATGCGAACCGCAGTCTCGTTATGATTCTCAGGCAGACCCATTCCAACTGCTCAAACAGTTGCAGCAGCAGTATTTGCCCGATGTTCAAAGCGATATAGACCTTCCTTTCGTGGGCGGTGCACTCGGTTATTTTGCCTATGACTTAGGGCGGCAGATAGAACGAATTCCAACGCTCGCTGAGCACGATCTATCCACACCTGATATGGCGATTGGTCTCTATCAATGGGCTGTGGTCGTTGATCATTTGCACCAAGCCGCCTATGTGGTAGGCAATCATATTGATGAAGCATGGCAATGGCTCAATGCTCAGAGTTCAAAAAATAACGACGATTTTGTATTACGCTCTGATTGGCAATCCAACATGAGTAAAGAGAGCTACCAACGGAAATTTGAGCAAATCCAGCGCTATTTGCTCAGTGGTGATTGTTATCAAATCAACCTTGCACAGCGTTTTCAAGCCCATTATGAAGGCAGTGAATGGCAAGCTTATCAAAAACTGGAAGCGTTTAATTGCGCACCATTTTCGGCTTTTATTCGCTTAGAAGAGTCAGCGATTTTGAGTGTCTCTCCCGAACGTTTTATGCAGGTCAAACACAACATCATCGAAACTAAGCCGATAAAAGGCACCCGACCAAGAAGCGATAACCCCAGCATTGACGCCGCTAACGCGGCAGACCTTGCTTGCGCAGAAAAAGATCAAGCAGAAAACTTGATGATCGTTGACCTATTACGAAACGATGTTGGCCGTGTGGCAAAACCGGGGTCTGTACATGTGCCTAAGCTGTTCGATATTGAAAGTTTTCCTGCCGTGCATCACCTTGTGAGTACCATTCGCGCAGAACTTGATTCTGCCTATTGCGCGGCCGATCTATTAAGAGCCAGCTTCCCCGGAGGCTCAATTACTGGCGCACCAAAAGTACGTGCAATGGAAATTATTGAGGAGTTAGAGCCTCACCGCCGTAGCGCTTACTGTGGCAGCATCGGCTATATTAGCCGCCACGGGACAATGGACAGCAGTATTGCTATCCGAACTTTGGTGGCAGAGAAGAAACAACTGCACGTTTGGGCTGGTGGCGGTATTGTTGCCGATAGTCAGTGTGAGCTTGAATATCAGGAGACACTGGATAAACTGAGCCGCATTTTACCTGTGCTTGAACATTCTCGTTAACCTTTCCAAGGTTTATTGAACTAGGCTAAAAAGAGATAGACGCAAAATTCGAGTAGGTAACGAAAATGAAGAGAAACAGCGTACAGACTGCGACCCCCTTGACAAAAGATCGGCTTATCCAGCGCTTTCAGTTGCAACAACCTGTGCCTTATCATGAAGAATCTATCCGTCGTGTGGCACACCTTGCTCCTCAAACCTTACGCAAGGCTTCAGTGTTAATTGGTTTTGTTGAGCGGCAGAATGGTTTAAATGTGGTATTAACCAAAAGAGCTGCGCACCTTAAACATCATCCGGGACAAATCAGTTTTCCTGGCGGGAAATATGAGGAAGTCGATGGCTCGCTGCAGATCACTGCGCTTCGTGAAGTAAGAGAAGAAATTGGAATTCTAGCAAACGACATCACTATTTTTGGGCAACTGCCTGAATTGGTTACCGTCAGTAAATTTGTAGTGACGCCCTTTCTTGCTTTTATCAACCCCAATTACAAGGCCATTATTGATACCAATGAAGTGGACGAAATATTTGAAGTTCCCGCCCACCATCTGTTTGATCGAAACAAACTCTATAGCGAATTATTTCAAGTAAAAAATCAACGACATCGCGTTTTCGCCATCCCTTATCAACATCATTTTATTTGGGGGATGACAGCGCAGATCATTCATGTTTTGCAAAAACAAGTTATTCAACCTCATTAATATTCAAACTATTCAACCATAAGTTTAAATAACACGGATGATTATTTTTCCTTATCCCGCCCAAAAGCAAACGTTTGGCATGAATAAATGTTAATCGAAGCATTATAT
>NZ_CAWNHY010000148.1:0-3938 GCF_963874335.1 Vibrio sp. V10_P2A27P122
TAACGCCCGGCTAAGGGGTTGACAACGCACCGCCGAACTCAAAAAACACACCGTAAACACTGAACTTCAATTTTGCACTAAAGTCGCCAGGCGTTGGCAATCCCTCTTGAGCCGTTTGTTAGGCAAATTCAATAAGATAAACTGACTTTACTCGATCAAAAGCCACGATTGCAATGGTTGAGTGATTCAAGAATCACCCCAAGTAGGAGTCGTGATAAATAAGCTGCCAAAACAAAGCCCACCTTTCAACAACAAACCAAGCTTTTGAATGAGACAAACTCAACAAGCAAGACTTTCAGCAAGTACAAAATAATCGATTAACTTGCCCTTTCCACACTTTGCGCCCACCAAACTGACAACGCGCCAACGCCAAAACGGATTGAGGCAAACAAAGAACCTTGCCCGTTTTACGGCTTGAGTGAACCACGAATTTGAGGGTGAAAGTGCTTATTTGCCGACAACACAAAACGAATGGCCGGAGAAATCCCACAAGATTGAACCCCTAATTTCACCTGAGTTGCATAACGCCCGCCTAAGGGGCTGGCAACGCATTACCACTAAACTCAAACACAACAACTGCAACCACCGCAGCTCATTGGGACTGGAAACGCCGCGCGTTGACAGTCCCTCTTGAGGCGTTTGTTAGGGGAAATTACACTCGATCCCGTTTTCTCTCAAATATTTCCCCCATGATTCCACACATTCTTTTGCTAAAGCAAAGCAACATTCGTTACCACGCTCTGTCTCAACTAATGCAGAATCAATTGCAGTTTTAGAATCAAAACCTTTCGGACCAACAGAAACTGTTGAACTTATTTGAAAGATCCCAGGAGCTTTTTGACTACGTATTCTATTATTTTTACGTCGATGCTTTAGTCGATTACACAAGTCAGCACAAATTCGAAGAGATGGTGTAGAGTCGATGTATTTTTCAACATTATCCATTGTGGAATAACGTTCATCTTCTTTGATCCAATCTTTCAGGTGATAGCAAACCTCAAAGAATCCATACAACTCAAATTCTAAGTTTCCACCGAATTGTGGATACACTCCTTCACGAATTACTGGCAATTTACGATATTGGTAAATCACCCTTGCCAACTGGTATTCCATATTTCTCCCTAACGCCCAATTAAGGGGTGAACAACGCCTCCCCCCAGACCTAACGCATTGTGTCATAAACACTAAAACTGAAGTAGAAGCAACAGTGCCAAGCGTTGTGAATCCCTCTTAAATTGCTTGTTATGAGCGGGGTTAAGAGTGCGCTTTGACGTACTTTTTAACCTTTTTCATAGCCATTTGACGCTTAAGTGGCGAAAGATAGTCGATAAACAAGTTACCCGATAAATGATCTATTTCGTGCTGCATTACGATGGCTAGAAACTCATCACTTTCGATGGTGATTGGCTTACCTTCGCGATCTAAAGCAGACACAACAACTGAAGTAAAACGCTCTACGTCTGCATAGTAATCAGGAACTGATAAACACCCTTCTTGACCCAATGCTTTATCCGAGCCACTAACCACTTCAGGGTTAACCAAAATTAACGGTTCATCTCGACTTTCTGAAAGGTCGATAATAACAACGGCCTCTTTACGACCAACTTGAGTCGACGCCAAACCGATACCATTGTCAGTCGCATATAACGTTTCCAACATATCGTCTATTAATGTTTGTACCGTCGAGAGATCCTGCACCTTTTCCGCTTTGACCTTAAGCCTTGGATCTGGTGCAGTCAAAATTTCTAAAACTGCCATATTATCCTTCTAATTCTTGGAAGCTCATAACGCCCGGCTAAGGGGTTGACAACGCACCACCGAACTTAAAAAACACACTGTAAACTCTGAATTTCAATTTTGCACTAAAACCGCCAAGCGTTGGCAATCCCTCTTGAGCCGTTTGTTATGCAAATTCAATAAGATAAACTGACTTTACTCGATCAAAAGCCACGATTGCAATGGTAGAGTGATTCAAGAATCAACCCAAGCAAGAGCCGTGATAAATAAGCCGCCAAAACAAAGCCCACCTTTCAACAACAAACCAAGCTTTTGAATCAGACAAACTCAACAAGCAAGACTTTCAGCAAATACGAAATGATCGAATAACTTGCCCTTTCCGCACTTTGCGCCCGCTGAATTGACAACAAACCAGCACCAAAACTCATTGAGGCAAGCAAAGAACCTTGCCTGTTTTACGGCTTGAGTTCGCCAAGAATTTGAGGGTAAAAATGCTCATTTGCCGACAACACAAAACGAATGGCCGGAGAAGTCCCAAAAGATTGAACCCTTAAATTTACCTGAGTTGCATAACGCCCGCTTAAGGGGCAGACAACGCTACTACTCACTTTCCGCATAACACCTTAATCACAAAACCAACGCATAGTAAAAATACCACGCGTTGGCTGTCCCTCTTGAAGCGTTTGTTATAGCGGTGCTTTAGTTGCCCATAGAAATATGATGCGTTGCACACAGTTTATTTCCTGCTGGATCACGTAAATAAGCTAGATACATTTTTCTTTCTCCGCTTACCCTGAGACCAGGAGGATCTTCGCAAGCTACACCGCCATTAGCTAAGCCTGCTGCATGCCATGAATCCACTAACTCTGGGCTACTGACTTTTAAGCCAATTGTCATTCCATTACCATGAGTCGCCAGCTCTCCATTTATTGGCTTCGTAATTCCAAGCACACCATCTTTGTTTATGTAAAGACAGCGACCTTTAGCATCGATAACACCCGATGGATAACCTAAAACAGACAATATGGCGTCATAAAAAACCTTAGATTTTTCAATATCATTGGAGCCAATCATAATATGACTAAACATACTTGTTCCTTTTGTTGAGCAAAAATCGGGATTTACTTTGAAGCATCGATTGAGCAATGTCTAGGTTGAAATGTGAGATAAGCTATAACGCCCAATTAAGGTGTGAAGCACGCAACCACGACTCTCAATTTGACCATTGTAAACACCGAACTCAACCCAAACCGAAAATGCCAAGCGTGCTGAATCACTCTTAAATTGTTTGTTAGTTCTCTGTGCTCACTGTCATCAAAATTGCTTTTGTTGGTATAGATATATAGGTACTGCTATTATGAAGCTTCAGCTTTGTATTAGCACCAACATTAGTAAAAAGCACATCAACTTGTTTTAACCAACAGCCTTGTATACAGTTTAAGTCAGCTGCGCCTTCTTTAGTTTTTAGCCAAGGGAGTACATTTTTATATTGTGCTTGGTCAATTAGAAGGTCCACACCGATTTGACGTACGCCCATTTTTTCAAACGTTGTACGAGTTACACCTCCCCCAATTTGTCCCACAACTAGTGGCGTAATATACACAAACGCGCAGAGACACATTATTACTACATCTTTACTTACGCGATTGCTAACAATCGGACTCCCTGTCGAATCTAAGATTTGTTCTGTTTGATTCGACTTACTCGATACCACAGAAACCAACACATAGCCAAAAGCAACTAATACTATAGTTCCAATAATTACAATCATGGGATGTTGATTTATGTATGCAGCACTGAAAATTATACCGTTTGCAAACAACCCTCCGGCGACAACTGTAAACCAGTCACTTTTTGGTAACGGAAGTACAATATCACCTTTATATGTACTTAGTTTTAAAATGTAGTTAATTGGTTTAGCTAGTAACGACACCCAAAAAACACTAGCTATAAAGAAACCAAACACAGCTACCGAGTAATAAAACCCAAAGACTACAATTGCCCATATAAAGAACAGAGCATCTGTAATTGTAAGTCCTGACGGATAGTGGTTGATGCTGGCACAATAGTAAATAACCAGAATTGCACCAAATATTGCACCAACGACTCCTAAGGTACGTGAATGCTCTTTTATGATGCTAAATAAATTCAAAATAATTGTACGCTGATTTTCCAACTTTCCCCCTGAGAACTAACGCCCG
>NZ_CAWNHY010000149.1:0-3926 GCF_963874335.1 Vibrio sp. V10_P2A27P122
TAATAAGCAACCCAATGTTTCGCTTGTTTTTTGTCCACTTTATATAGTGAGAATACCTTTGAACATTGGGTTGAATTTTTACCTCAATGGAGACTATATCAAACATGACTTACGCGCCTGTAACAGACGTATTGAGCGGTAAGCTAGCCGTTGACAGTGAAGTGACTGTCCGAGGCTGGATTCGTTCTCGTCGTGATTCCAAAGCTGGAATCTCTTTTCTTGCCATTTATGACGGCTCTTGTTTCGACCCGATTCAGGCCGTGGTCCCTAATAATCTGAATAATTACAATGACGAAGTGCTAAAGCTCACTACTGGCTGCTCTGTCGAAGTAACAGGTAAGATTGTTGAGTCCCCTGCTTCTGGTCAAGCATTTGAACTTGCAGCAACTGAGGTGAAGGTTGTTGGCTGGGTTGAAGATGCTGAAACCTACCCAATGGCAAAAACTCGCCATTCAATTGAATATCTTCGTGAAGTGGCGCATCTTCGCCCACGTACCAACGTGATTGGCGCAGTGGCTCGTGTACGCAACTCCCTTTCTCAAGCCATCCACCGCTTTTACCACGAGCAAGGTTATTTCTGGATGTCAGCGCCGCTGATTACCGCTTCTGATGCAGAAGGTGCGGGTGAGATGTTCCGTGTTTCAACGCTGGATTTCGCTAACCTTCCTCGTACTGAGCAAGGCAATGTCGATTTCAACGAAGACTTCTTCGGCAAAGAGACATTTCTTACAGTTTCAGGACAGTTAAATGCCGAAGCGTATGCTTGTGCATTAAGCAAAGTGTACACTTTTGGCCCAACGTTCCGTGCTGAAAATTCAAACACGAGCCGCCACCTTGCAGAATTTTGGATGGTAGAACCAGAAGTCGCGTTTGCTGATCTAAACGATGTCGCGAAACTGGCTGAAGATATGCTGAAGTATGTCTTCAAAGCCGTTCTTGAAGAACGTCGTGATGACCTTGAGTTTTTTGCTTCGCGTATCGACAAAGAGGCAATTACTCGTCTTGAGCAGTTCGTTAATTCAGATTTTGCGCAAGTAGACTATACAGATGCTGTGAAGATCCTAATCGATTCAGGCCGTAAGTTTGAATTTGATGTTGAATGGGGCATTGATCTTTCTTCTGAACACGAACGCTTCCTTGCTGAAGAGCACTTCAAAGCGCCTGTGATCGTCAAGAACTACCCTAAAGACATTAAAGCATTTTACATGCGTCTAAACGACGATGGTAAAACTGTCGCTGCAATGGATGTTCTTGCCCCAGGTATTGGTGAAATCATCGGTGGCTCTCAACGTGAAGAACGTTTAGATGTTCTTGATGCGCGTATGATTGAAATGGGCATAGATCCTGAACACATGAGTTGGTATCGCGACTTACGTCGTTACGGTACTGTACCGCACGCGGGTTTCGGCCTTGGCTTTGAGCGCTTAGTGTCCTATGTGACCGGTATGGGCAACGTGCGTGATGTGATTCCTTTCCCACGTACACCACGCTCTGCAAACTTCTAAAAATCAAACACGATTTTTGTAAAAACCACCGACGTTAAACTCGGTGGTTTTTTTATTTCCCCAACAATCAGTGTTCACTCTCAATAACAATAGAGTGAATTTCAAATAAACATGAGATCAAAATCACCTCAATTTCATCTTCCTTTGTTACATTTAGTTCAATTACATGATCATGTTCACTCTATTGTGCTATGCAACCGAGTTACATTAACCACGTATTCAGATCGATCCATGACGAGAACTTATATGAAAAAAAATGATGTAGATAATTTGCAGTACAATGGTGAAACAAACGGTGTTCATGGCTGGATGACCCCTTCTGGTCAACCTTACTACTGGCATCCTGATTGGCTTCATATCGCAGAAGATGCTACTGGCTTAAAGCCTAAACAAGCGTTAGATGTGGCAGAAAATGAGCAAGCAACAAAAAAACATGCCGTGTCGGCTATTTTGAAGCATATCAATCAATGGGCTTCAGAAAAGCTCGCCGAACACCCTGAAATAGAAACCGAAGCCATCGAATCTCAAATTGGCTTAAAAAAGTAACTACTACGACTTGTTGGGAGCGTCTCAACAAGTCGGTTTCAACTAAAAATAAATGAAGATCTGATCTATAAGTGCCTTGATGAAGCTCGTTGCAATATTTCCTGCGCTATTTGATTGAGTGGTAGCACCGAACAAGCACCACCACGTTCGATTGCCTCTTTGGGCATACCAAAAACGATACAGCTTGCTTCATCTTGTGCAACTGTATAGGCACCGCTCTCTTTCAACTCATGCAAACCTCGTGCGCCATCATCTCCCATTCCCGTCAAAATAAAACCGACAGCGTTAGGGCCTACATGCTTTGCCGCTGAGCGAAAAAGTACATCGACTGATGGTTTATGCCTGTTAACTGCGGGGCCATCTTTGATTTCGACTTGATAATGTGCACCACTTCGATTCAGTTGCATGTGACGGCCACCCGGAGCGATCAATGCCAACCCCGGAAGAACTCGGTCGCCATTCTTTGCTTCCCTGACCTCTATTTGACAAAGCCCATTGAGCCGGTCAGCAAACATCGCGGTAAATTTTTCGGGCATATGTTGCACGATAACAATCCCCGGAGAGACTGCTGGCAATGCTGTTAAGATCGCTTCTAAAGCTTGTGTCCCACCTGTAGATGTGCCGATCACGACCACTTTTTGTGTGGTCTTCAATGTTAATGTCGAGTGATTCGGATTCGGCATTGTTTGCTGTACTTTCTTGAGTACATGATGTTTGGGTTTAACAATATTTTCTAGCTTTGCTTGTGCGGCGGCGCGCACCGCACTTAACATTTCCTGCCGACTTTCTTGTAGAAAATCTTTCAACCCTGCTTTGGGTTTAGTGATAATCGTCAACGCACCCGCTTGCAATGCTTGCATAGTCACTTCCGCACCACGTTCCGTCAGTGTAGAACAAATGATGACAGGCGTCGGATGCTCCGCCATCAGTTGCTTAAGAAACGTAATACCATCCATACGAGGCATTTCTACATCTAAAATAATCACATCTGGCCATTGAACAGCCATTTTTTTTTGAGCGAATATGGGATCAGAAGCGGGAGTAAGCACTTCAATATCAGGTTCATTACTCAACAAAGCGCTGATCACTTGCCGAACAACCGCGGAGTCATCCACGATTAATACTTTTATTTTTTTCATGTAATGCCTCTATAAGTCGACACTCAATGGCTGATTAATAAGCTACCTCTCTTGCAGAAGATCGCCCATATTGAACCCAAACATCACCATTTTGGACATCAAAAAATACTTTACGATAACGCTTTCCACCCACATCATTGCGGCTTACTTGAAAACCGTGCTCTTTCAGTAACTGCATACCCAGTCGCACATTTTGTTGTGCAACATTTATCGAAGCGACTTTGCTGTAGTGACCTGCAAACATAGTGCTACCTCCAAATACTTTAACAACACATTCCTTAGGATTGATTTGATGTCGTCGACACTGAAGGGAAAAGTACGCCACAACATCGCTAGCATAATAGCCTTCAGGTTGTTTGGCCTCTTCACCTAGGGCGGATCGCTGGCTCAACAGATAATGGCACATACCCACTAACTGCGTTTTTGGATGCCATAACGTAATGGCAACGCACGAACCCAGCAGCGTATGAATCCAACCTCTGTGATGACCAAAGAATATCTCGCCAGGCATCAAGTTCAGAGCCTCTGTTTTAGGTAAAAATTCGTTCGCCATTAATCACGAATCCCTCGTTTTTGATAGATAGACGGCTGCAGTAATTGCAAGTCATCGCAGTTGAGTCCGTTTAATGTTTCAGAGTGGCCTATTAATAAAATACCGCCACTTTTTAATCGGTTCGTAACGTTACTGATGACTCTTTGTTTGGTATTTTGATCAAAATAAATCATAACATTACGT
>NZ_CAWNHY010000150.1:0-3924 GCF_963874335.1 Vibrio sp. V10_P2A27P122
AGCTTAATGCGTGCCGTGGGCGCCCAGCCACCATCACTTCTTGTTTTCCGTCAGCTAAGTTGTCAATTACCGACTTCTCAGGATCGAGGATCTCACGGTACTGATCAAAATAAGCAACTTCAAGTTTGGTACCGCAATGTAATTTGCCACTCTGAGGTTGTAAATCACCCAACAGCAGTTTCAGCAGCGTACTTTTACCGCATCCGTTAGGGCCAATAAGTGCAATGCGATCACCACGCATGATATTGAAACTGAAGTTCGAGACAATGTTTTTGCCATCAATGCTATAGCTAATATCCTTCGCTTCGAAGACAATTTTTCCTGAACGCGCAGCGTCATCGATTTGCAAGTTTGCTTTGCCCTGTACCTCACGGCGATCATTACGCTCTTCTCTTAGCTTCTTGAGTGCTCTTACGCGCCCTTCGTTACGAGTACGACGCGCTTTGATGCCTTGGCGAATCCAAACTTCTTCTTGGGCCAATTTCTTATCAAACTCGGCATTTTGCATCTCTTCTACGCGCAAGGCTTCTTCCTTGGCGACAAGGTACTGATCATAATCACCAGGAAACGAGCTGAGTTTACCGCGGTCAAGATCAACAATGCGTGTCGCCATTGAGTGGATGAACGTCCGGTCATGCGATACAAAGATGATCGAGCCTCTAAAATCTTTCAAAAAGCCTTCGAGCCATTCGATGGTGGTTACATCAAGGTGGTTAGTCGGTTCATCAAGCAAAAGGACATCAGGATCACACACTAGTGCTCTTGCAAGAGCCGCTTTACGCTGCCATCCACCGGATAAATCCGTTAGTTTGGTGTGGCCATCCAGTTTCAACGCCGCCAGAACATTTTGGATACGTTCTTCAAAACGCCATGCCCCTGTATGCTCTAGCTGCTCTTGAATACGAGATAGCTTATTGATATTACTTTCACTTGGATCGATAACGATGAGATCTAAAAGATCTTGATAGATCTTTAGATACTCACCAACTTCCGCTAATCCACCAGCAACATAATCAAAAACAGTGCCGGCTTCATCTCTAGGCGGATCTTGTTCTAATCGAGAAACAACAACATCTTGTTCTATCTGCATTTTTCCGTCGTCCATGATGATTTCTCTCGCAAGAACTTTCATCATAGTCGACTTGCCTGCACCGTTTCGGCCGACGAGACAAACTCGTTCATTTTCTTGCAATGCGAAATCTGCATGATCGAGTAATGGGTGGTCACCAAATGCTAATTGACCGTTATGGATGGTAATTAATGCCATTATTTTCTAACCAATGAAGTAATGTTTGTTGGTCAAAGGGCCAGCTCAGTTCGGATTCTTGGTATTTAAGAACCGGAATAGTGACCCCGTAACGAGAGAGGAGCGCATCATCGAATGCAATATCAACAAGTTGTACTTGTTCAGCAATGTTTGCCTGCTGAACAAGCTGAAATGCCATCTCACAGAGATGGCATCCTTCAGTACTGTAAAGCGTGAACAACTTCATTCCCTATTCACTGCGTGCATGGGAAATCGTCCAGCAGTTATGGATCTGTTTGTTACGTTCAAAATCCAGTGGCAATGTTTGTGCTGAAATGTTTTGAGCAACTAAACCAAGCTCAGCTAGCGCTTCTAAATCCATTTTAAAATGTCGTTTATTGTTTGAAAACACAATCGTACCTTCTGGACGTAGGATACGTTTTAAATTTTCCATCAACTTAATATGATCGCGTTGCACATCAAATGTGTGTTCCATACGTTTGGAATTTGAGAATGTCGGCGGATCGATAAATATCAAATCAAATTGTTCTTTGGCAGTCTCTAACCATTGCACACAGTCGGCTTGTTCAAAGCGATGCTGGTGTCCAACTTGACCGTTGAGCTTTAAGTTGTCTTTAGCCCATTCTAAATAGGTTTTAGACATATCAACCGTCATGGTTGATTTTGCTCCACCGCAAGCGGCATGAACGGTTGCAGAGCCGGTGTAAGCAAATAGATTGAGGAAGTCTTTACCCTTTGCCATTTGCCCTAAGCGGCGACGCGTCAATTTATGATCAAGGAATAAACCCGTATCGAGATAATCATGTAAATTGACAATCAGTTTAACGCCATACTCGTTCACTTCCATTGTCTCAGAAATTTGCCCTAATTTTTGATATTGAGAGCGTCCTTTCTGTTTTTCACGAACTTTGAGTACCACTTTATTTGCTTCTGTTCCGGTGACTTGAATCGCGGCACGAATGATATCTGTTAAACGGCGTTTCGCCTTTTCTTCTGGAATATCTTTAGGTGCGGCGTATTCTTGGATCACTAGGTGGTCGAGATAAACATCGATCGCAACATTGTATTCAGGCAAATCAGCATCATAAATACGATAGCAATCTAGTGATTCACGTTTCGCCCACTTACCAATTTTCGCAATATTTTTCTTTAAACGATTCGAAAAATCAGGAGCGATCACCGATTCTTGAGAAATAGACGCTCCCGGTTCTACCGTGCGCAATGAAATTGAGTAGTTCTTTTGGTGACAAGGTAACGCACCGTTATTTAACTTAAACTGCTTTTCAGCGCGCATACGCAAACAACTGAGTAATTCGTCAGAGCTTGAGAAAATCGACGCTTGGCAACCGCCAAATTCAGCCTTTAATTGACCACCAAATGCCGTGTATAAAGCAATCAAACCAGGATGTGTACCTAAACGTTCACCATAGGGTGGATTACAGATAACCACACCATCCTCAAACCCTTCAGGACGTTTGATCAGTGCCGCATCACCTAGCTGGAAGGTAATCAGTTCTTCAACCCCTGCGCGGCGAGCGTTATCTTTCGCGGTCTGCAGCACTCGTGCATCGTTATCAAAACCAAAGAACTTACAGTCAACTTTCTTGACACCACGTCTTGCTTGAACATTGGCCTCTGATTTTATTTGCGCCCACAGTTCTGCATCAAAATCCTCTAAAGCTTCGAAACTCCACTTTGGACGCTTGAGACTAGGGGCCATACCAGCAGCCATCATGGCCGCTTCAATGAGCAAAGTACCAGAACCACACATTGGGTCGAGCAGTGGCTTCGCTTCACTCCATCCACTACGCAAAATAATAGCCGCTGCTAATGTTTCACGAAGTGGTGCTCGCCCCGCTTCGGTACGGTAACCGCGCTGATGTAAACCACCGCCCACCATATCAATCCCTAAAATGGCTTTATCTTTATGCAAGCGTACATGAACACGAAGATCTGCATGATCTTTATCGATCGAAGGGCGCGGTAAGTTCTTTTTGGTAAAACAGTCGACAACCGCATCCTTTACTTTCATCGCGCCATACTGACTGTTGCGAATTTCGTTATTTGTGCCGTTGAAGTCGACAACAAACTTTTTCGAACTATGAAAATGATTAACCCAGTTCACTGAACTTGCTGACAAGTAAAGATCCATATCATTTTGGCAGGTAAATTCAGAGAGGACGCGAACAAATCTTGATGCTAGACGGCTCCACAAACAACAGCGATAAATCTGCTCTTTCGACGCTTTAAATTTTACCCCGGCCTGCACGGGTTTTGCGTCCGTAATCCCTAATTTGGTTAGTTCTTCAACTAATAGGTTCTCAAGACCGTTTGAGGTAACCGCTAGATATTGATTCATACTGCTCTTTTACTGATAAAAATGACCACGCATTATACCTGACAATCCCACGCTTGAGTAAAACAAAGTGTCTCTTTCACCTTCTCAACCATTCAATTGCTTAACTACTCGCCAATTTTACAAATAGACAAGCTTCGAGCATTGCAAAAACATCTCACTAGATATAGCAAGGCCTACGGGATAAGTGAGTATTTATTCACTACAAAATTGGACTATACCAGATAGCTTTTTACAGTGTAAATTAATTACAAATGAGCTAAAAATGGGAATATGTCGGCCATTTCTAGCGATGTAGACA
>NZ_CAWNHY010000151.1:0-3886 GCF_963874335.1 Vibrio sp. V10_P2A27P122
ATCTTGCTCACTTATAGTTTTATCGTTAATTTTTTTACTTAAATTAATTCTGCCGAATTGTTGTGATTCGGTTCGCAATCTGGATCTTTATTCATCTTCAATTGAAAATCTGCTGGTGAAATTGCCTAGAAATCAGTTTTTACTTCCAATTTTCATCATCATTTCTCCTCTTTTTTTCTATTGAGAAGTAAGGTTTATAATACCCAATAAATAAGGCGCACCAGAGTAATGGATGCTTGAGGTTAACATTGATTAAATTTAACTAGTCATAACTCTGGATGCATCAATGGGGTGGTTGTTCCGTTGATGGTCATGGAAATATAGTGATAAAAAAGCCTGCAGAGTGCAGGCTTAATGGTGTTGATGTACTTAGAGTGATGAGGTCAGTAGCTTTTGCAATTTATCGCGCTGCGCTTCGATGTGAGAGCGTTCAGGGCCGTGCTCCTGACAATGATCAAGAATGTAATCTAACGAATTAAGAACGGTACGCCAGCGAGGTGTTTTAGGCAGTGTCTCGATACGTAAGTACTTGTCTAGTGTCCGAGTCTGTAATGTGCTTCTATCGAGATACACTCGCCATAGCCCACTCTGCTCTGCAAAGGTAAACTTGCTTTGGTTACTGACCCGTTCCCAGTAATCTAAAGCACTGGTCATTGCTTCAACCAGTACTTCGCGCATTAAATCTTGCTTAGATTGACTCTCTCCCGATACTTTGTCGGCGATACGAGTGAACTCGCCACCGAGTTCTTTGAGCTGTTGCAGTTTTTCTTTATCGCCTTCAAATGCGTAACTGGATAGCGCTTCAATAGCGGTTTCAAGGTTATTGATGCGCGCTGCATTGATGTTTCCACCTACGTTAAAGATGTACATAGCCTGCAACCCAGAGCCATCCGGTAGTCGTAACACATCAGCAGACATATGTTGACGTGTATCTTCGACATAGATATCGATATTACCGCAGTAATGCTCTTGCTCGACGACTAAGTATTTGGGGGCGATGAGTTCTTCCGCATTTGAGCGCTTTAGTTGTTCTTGGCTGCGCTTAAATAACCGAGCAGCCGCTTCGTTCGCAAAGCGGATTTTATGATCGTCTCGAATGCAAATAATGGCCTCAGGAGCGGATTCAAGCTGCTCTAGTAGACGGCCTTGGGTTTCCAATAAACTGGCCTCTACCATTGCTCTATGCTTCAGCTCTTGTTGCAGTTGGTTGTTCTCAATACGTCTTTGTTCAGCTTTGCTGGCCGTTAAATGCGCCGTAATACGTGCAGCGAGCTCTTGCTTATTAAAAGGTTTCGATAAGTAATCGTTCGCTCCCGCTGCAAAACCACGAACTCTATCGTCAGTTTGATTTAATGCCGTCAACATAATGATAGGTAGCTCGGCATGATCGTATGTTTCTCTTAACTTTTCACAGACTTGGTAGCCGCTTAATCCTGGCATCATAATGTCGAGCAGTAGAAGTTCCGGTTTTTCTTTTTCGACCGCGCTAATGACTTCATTGCCATCTTTAGCGGTGCGGACTTGATAGCCTTCTAAACGTAGGAAGCTGTCTAGGACACGCAGATTGACGGGTTCATCATCTGCTATCAGTAGCACTGGGCCTTCTTTATTTTCAGGTAGTGAATGCATTTCAGGCAGTTCAATGTCTGAAATGGTCGGAGATTGGAAATGGCCAGCTTCCATATAGCTTGTCGATTCAATTTCCGCTTTTGATGCTAATGGTAAGGTAAAGCTGAATGTCGTACCGACCATAGGTTGGCTACTGACATAAAGCGTTCCTTGCATTAATTCGATCAATTGACGGCTGATCGAAAGGCCCAAGCCTGCGCCTTGTCGATAACGACTAGCATCTTGCCCTGCTTGAATCAGTGGCTCGAAGATGTGTTCAAGTTGTTCAGCAGGAATGCCTTGCCCCGTATCGACAACTTGGACACGAATCTTGTCATCAACCACATTGGCTGAAATGACAATTTTCCCTTCAGTCGTATATTTAATGGCGTTTCCTACAAGGTTATAAAGCACTTGCTCTAATCGTTGTGGATCGGCAGAGACCCAAATGCATTCATCAGGGATTTGGTTTATTACGCGAATGGGCTTTTTGTTGAGTAGATGGTTAGACAGCTCTAACACTAAGCGTGTTGCGCCGGATAGATCAACAGCACACTGTTTGATATCCAAGCTGCCATAGCGCATCTTATGGTAATCGAGTAAGTCATCGACCAAGTTTGTCAGCCGTTGTCCACTGCTGATGATTATGCCCAATTGATAACGGTGATCGGCGGTGATAGTTCCACTTGACCCAGAGATCAGTGCTTCTGCAATACCGACCATACCGTGCAGCGGTGTTCTTAATTCATGTGACGTTGTGGCTAGGAATTCATCTTTTAGTTTGTTAGCGAGATGCAACTCATCGTTCTGTTTGCGGATTAATTGAATGTTGCTTTCGAGCTCTTTATTTTGCGCTTTAATCAGCTGCATTTTTTCTCGGATTGAACGCTGCATACGCTCAAAACTCACTGCGAGTCGACCAATCTCATCTTTACGATCGGTATTGATAACATTTTCATCTAAATCCCCAGCTGAGACTTTTTCTGCCGCCCAAGTGAGCTTCAGTAGGGGAGAGGTAATAAAATTAGAGAGATAATGTGAAGCGATGACGACTAAAATAATCGCGGTTAGCATGGCGAAAATAAATAACTTCTCAAGCTGATGAACTCGCGCATAAGCCTCTTTTTCTGGTATCTCTACGACCAAGGCCCAATTGATGTTTTTGTTTGCAACAGGTGCATAGGCGGCAATGGTTTTCTCATTCAATGTATTAGTGTAAGTACCAACGGCACTCAATCCAGAAAGCGCAAGATTGATCACTTTTTGACTAGTCTCGATTTCTTGCTGCGTGTAAGAGAGTATTCGAGAATGATGATCTTGCCCGACGAGTAAAGTCCTTATTTGCGATGTCGCATTGGTGTCAGCAACGAGCTTTGTGATGCCATTGTTTGGTAGGCGGAACATGGCGTAGCTGTGCAGGTAGCCCTGTTGAATAATGGGCGCGCCAAGCCAAGCAACTGATTGCCCTTCTTGTTGTGAAAAATCAGAAATAATGACTGGTGTATATTCTTCATTGATTTTTCGTTGTTCGCCAACTTGCTGCTCTAACTGGCGGAATGTTTTACCCAGATTGCTATCTTTGTATTTTCCGGTCAGTAAATTCGTCCCATAGTTGTCGTGCTTATAAACGGAATAAACGACATCACCATCGAGATCCACCAGTAAAATATCGTCAAAATCAGAACGTTTAAGCAGTTCTAAATACGCCCAATGATAGCGTTTGTGCAGTAAGCGATACCGTTCACTGCCTACATAGCTGCTCGATTGTGGCAATATTGACGTTTTTATCTGATCACCAGAACCAGGAATATAACGCTGCTGGGCATGCTCACGAGCTTGATCAATATCCAGACCAAGTCTTTGGAACGCATTGACTAAGCCGTAAAAGCGCCCTCCACTAGCATAAGCTAACTCTGAACGGACAAAACCCATCACTTCTGATTCTTTGGCCGTGAGGTAATCGAGAACTTGCTGTTGCTTAGTGTCTCTGACTGACAATAAGTGAGACGTGCTTTGTTCTTGAAGATCTTTAGTGTGTGATTGCAGAAAAAAAATGGCAGTCACAGTTAAAGGCGTGATGCTCAAAACGAGAAAAGCCAGCATAAGAGTATTTTGCAGGCGCTTAAATTTTTGCTTACGAGAGAACCTAAACATAGAAAAAGGCATTACTTTCCGTGAGGCTTTAACGGCATGAGGTAGTCGTTAAAGTGAATGAAAAAAACAAAGAAAACCTAAAGTGACGAAATTAACGAGTTTTTTTACTTTGACAAGTAAGTCC
>NZ_CAWNHY010000152.1:0-3845 GCF_963874335.1 Vibrio sp. V10_P2A27P122
GTGCTAGAGCCAGTACCAAGCAGGGTAAAATCATATGTTCAATAACACTTTGCAAAGCATGAGCACGGTAGTTGCCTTCAGCGAAAAAAGCATCGATCAGAGCGAAACCTGTCACGTGTTCCACTTGGTAGAGTAGATCATAACGTCCTGAAACAGGAAACAGCTCATAATGCAGTGAAAAGACCATGATCATTAGCAAAGCTACCCAAAATAGCGGTGCTGAATAGCCGGACATTGACGTGAAGGAGATGACGGTATCAATCCATTTACCTTGCTTCATTCCTGCGAGCGTACCAATAGGGAGACCAATTAACAAAGAGAGAGTAAAAGCAATGAGGCATAACTCCAGCGTTGCTGGAAAGACCATCGCCAGTTCGTCCACAATCGGGACACCACTGTGATTGACGCCAAAATTCAGTTGCAGTAGTTGCCCTAAATAGGTTGACCAACCTGACCAAAATCCATGAGCAGTTAGAGGCGACTGTGGATCTAAGCGCAGCAGCGCAAACCCGACCATAGTCAAAATGAGTAACGTGATAATAAATAAGTTGAGTCTGCGTACCGTATATAAAAACACTATTCGATCCTCTCAACCGTATTGAATGGTTGTACATTAAATGGGCTGAGTTTAAAGCCCGTTAATGTTTTGCTGTACGCTTTAAATTGCATGCCGTGTGCCAATGGGATAACAGGGAATTCTTCATTCAAGATATTTTGCGCTTGTTTGTATAAGTTAAGGCGATAGCGTGACTTGTCTACTTCCAAGGCCAAATCGAGTAGAAAATCGAAATCACTATTGCACCACATCGAGGCATTGAGCCCTGAGCGATCTGAATTACATGAGAGCAGTGGACGCAAAAAGTTATCTGGGTCTGCGGTATCGCCATTCCAGCCCGTTAAAATCAGATCAACATTGACGTGCTGGGCCAAATTTGAACGATCGAGGCGGTCTTCCGTGATGATATGCAATGTAATACCAATGTCGGCAAGGTTAGCGTTAATTAACTCGGCAGTTTTACGTGGACTTGGATTATAGGCATGAGACTCTGCAGGAACAGACATCGTCAATTCCAAGTTGGCGTAATAGCCAGCCTCTTTAAGTAATGCGATCGCGTAGTTACGATCATAGCGAATTTGAATACTGTCCTTTTGATAGGCCCAAGAGGAGGGGGGAAGAATGTTATAAGCAATACTTCCTGTACCGTAATAGACCGAGTCCAAAATATTTTGGCGGTTGATCGCAAAATTAAGCGCTTTACGCACGCGAACATCACTGAGCGCAGGGTGAGAGGTATTCACAGCAATATAAGACACGTTCATCGCAGGCTTGGCATCAAGCTCTATTTCCGATTGCTGCTTGATAATAGGGATTTGGCTTGAAATAGGCGAGCTGAGCACATCGCATTCATGGCGTAGTAGTTTGGCGAGTGTCCCTGTGCCTCGGTTGGAGACATCAAATACGACTTGTTCCATCTTCGCCACGCCATTCCAATAAGCGCCATGACGACGGAGGCGGATAAGGTCATTCACTTTAAATTCGTCTAGATAAAATGGTCCGGATCCAACAGGATGGCTGTCGATCATGCTTTTTTCATCTTCAATCACTAATTGATTAGCATACTCATAGGAGAGTATGACAGCATGACTGGTGGCGATATTGGATAAAAAGGAGTTGTCGGGACGGCTGAGGGTAAATTTAACCGTGAGTTCATCCAGAGCTTGAACATCGATCAGCAAGTTTTTGAAATCAATACCCGCAAACCATGGGTAGACGCCACTATTGACGTAATGAAACGGGTTGGTTGGGTCAATGATTCGGCGAAAGCTGAAGACCACATCATCGGCATTAAGAGCGCGAGTCGGTGTAAACCAAGCGGTTGATTGAAATTGAACGCCATCGTTTAGCTTGAATGTATACTCTGTACCCTGTGGATTCACTGTCCAACTCGTGGCCAGACTGGGTATCGGTTGTAAGGTTTCTGAATCCAATTGCAACAGCGTGTCGTAAATCTGTGGGCTGAGAGCTTCAGACGTAATGCCGCTCTCAACCAATTGTGGGTTAAAAGTGGTGGGATTGCCGTGACCACAATATACGAATCCGCTCTGGCGAATTTTACTATGGTCAATTTGTTCGCTACAGCCTATCAGTAGGCTAAAGCTGCATATTCCTAGTGCGAATCGTATCAATGTTTTCATAAAGAGAAATAACTGTGAGAAGTAAGGCAAACAAAGCTAATCATTATGCCTCAAAATCCTGATAATCTACCATTTTTTGTTGATCTAAACCTAGGGTTAATCATCATTGCTGCCGACGAGTTGATATTTTCTCACCATACCTCTCAATTGGTGGTAGCTCAAGCCGAGTAATTCTGCAGCTTGTCTTTGATTAAACTTACTGGCATTGAGCGCGGCACTCAGTAGTTGTCTGTCCTGATCCTCCTGCCACATTTTGTAATCCATCGGAAATTCAAAGCCAGTGGTGTAAGTATGGCGATCTGTGGAGAGATTGCCAGTAAGGTCATCTGGTTTGTGCCACTCATTAGCAAAAGGGTTAAAAACCAAGTTTTCAATCGGATGGGAGGCCGTTCCGTGTTGATAGACAGCACGCTCCACGACATTTTTAAGTTCACGCACATTTCCCGGCCACAAGTAGTGTTGAAGCTGATCTGCCGCTTCTGCACTAAACCCGACAAAGAGCGCTAAGTTCAGTTCACGGCACATCTTAATAGCGTAATACTCAGCAAGTGGCATAATATCTTCTTTTCGCTCTCTTAGCGGTGGAAGCTGGATCACATCAAAGGCCAGTCGGTCGAGTAAGTCAGCTCGAAACTTTCCAATTTCAGCTAATTGTGGAAGATTGGCGTTGGTTGCGCAGACGATACGGACATTCGCATTAAGCCGTTGGCTACCGCCGACACGTTCGTAATGTCCATATTCAATCACTCGAAGTAGTTTCTCTTGTACAGCAAGCGGCGCGGTGGCGAGCTCGTCCAAAAAAAGAGTTCCACCTTCTGCCCGTTCAAATCGTCCTTGGTGACGTCCTTTGGCTCCGGTAAACGAGCCTGATTCATGGCCAAAGAGCTCAGAGTCAATTAACCCTTCACTCAAGGTTGAACAGTTTAACGAAACCAGTGGTTGGTCCCAACGTTTGGAAAGATAGTGTAAGCGCTGAGCGATTAACTCTTTGCCCGTTCCTCGCTCGCCAATAATTAATACCGGCCTATCAATCGGTGCAAGCTTAGAGACTTTATCCAGTACCGATAAAAATTGAGGCGCTTCACCCAGTAAGTTTTGTTGCATGTTCACTCTCCACACTGTGATTGAAAAGGTGGTTAAATTCACCAACTCTTGGCGAAAATCATCATAGCACAGTAATCTTATTCTATGAGATATTATCTAATTTATTGATTATAAATAGATTTATATATGGCATGAAACTTGGTTATTTCTTCTCGTCTTAACGTTTTGAGCGATTCAAAATAGCTCACCAATAACTACATCGTCATGAACAACTAATCAGGAGATTGAACATGGGTATTTTTTCTCGTTTTGCCGATATCGTAAACTCGAATATCAGTGCACTGTTAGATAAAGCGGAAGATCCTGAAAAGATGATCCGCTTAATCATCCAAGAGATGGAAGACACCTTGGTGGAAGTACGCACCAATTCGGCCAAAGCTATTGCGGATAAGAAAGAGCTCGCGCGTAAAGTGGATTCTATGGCCTCTCATATTGAAGATTGGCAACAGAAAGCGACCTTGGCGCTTGCTAAACAGCGTGAAGATCTCGCTCGCGCTGCTTTAATTGAAAAAAAGAAATTGCAAGAAATGCAGAAAGGCTTGCAC
>NZ_CAWNHY010000153.1:0-3816 GCF_963874335.1 Vibrio sp. V10_P2A27P122
CTCACCGATGGCCCCAAATTCAGCGCCTACAGATTGGATAATTTTACAAATGTCCGGATCATCTTGTGGTTCGATTGGTGTTATCGTGATGTTCATTGTTTCTTCTTAAAAATAGTCATGTTTTTATTATTGTTTGGGGAGAGGGAGGTAATATCAAGAGAGCGGCAAAAATAATGCCGTTTTTTTGTTCAAGAACAAGCGTCAGTATCATTTCAATTTGGCTTTAGAGGTGGCTTTCGATACTATGTGCAGCTATCTGAAAAATACAAAAACATCCTATATGGACACTACCTACAGGTAGATGAGGAAACGATGCAACATCTAGAAGAGATTATTGCTAATGCGACCGCAGCGATTAATGCTGCTGATTCGCTAGTCGCACTTGATGAAGTGCGTGTTCAGTACTTGGGTAAAAAAGGTGAGTTAACCACTCAGCTACAGAGCCTAGGTAAATTGCCACCCGAAGAACGTCGCGCTGCAGGTCAAGAGATCAACGTTGCGAAAGAGACAGTGCAACACGCCATTGCTACGCGTAAAGATGCTTTGCAGCGAGCAGAGTTAGAAGCCAAACTAGCGGCTGAAACGATTGACGTTACTTTGCCTGGACGCCGCATTGAAAATGGTGGCTTACACCCAGTGACTCGCACAGTTGAACGTATTGAGCAGTTCTTTGGTGAGCTTGGTTTTCATGTTGAATCTGGCCCTGAAATTGAAGACGCCTTCCACAACTTTGATGCGTTGAATATTGCTGCCGATCACCCAGCACGTACTGATCACGATACCTTCTTCTTTAATCCAGATTTAATGTTGCGTACACACACGTCAGGTGTGCAAATTCGCACTATGGAAAATGGTCAACCGCCGTTTCGTTTTATTGCGCCGGGCCGCGTATATCGTAATGACTACGACCAAACACACACACCAATGTTCCACCAAGTTGAAGGAATGTTGGTTGATGAGCACGTCAATTTTGCTCAGCTTAAAGGTATTTTGAACGATTTCTTATGTAACTTTTTTGAAGAAGAAGTTGAAGTGCGTTTCCGTCCTTCTTATTTCCCATTTACAGAACCTTCTGCGGAAGTGGATGTGAAGGGTAAAAATGGTAAATGGCTTGAAGTTCTAGGCTGTGGCATGGTTCACCCGAACGTTTTGCGCAGTGTTGGTATTGACCCTGAAAAATATTCTGGCTTTGCATTTGGTATGGGTGTTGAGCGTTTAACGATGCTTCGTTATGGCGTCAACGACCTACGCGCGTTCTTTGAGAACGATCTGCGCTTCCTCAAACAATTCAAGTAATTCAAGGGTAAACACAATGAAATTCAGCGAATCATGGCTTCGTGAGTGGGTTAACCCTGCGGTTACGACTGACGAACTTACACATCAAATTACAATGGCAGGCTTGGAAGTCGATGACGTTCTTGCTGTCGCCGGTGAATTTACTGGCGTCAAAGTGGGTCACGTTGTTGAATGTGGTCAACATCCAGATGCCGACAAACTGCGTGTAACGAAAGTTGACGTGGGTGAGGAAGAACTGCTTGATATCGTTTGTGGTGCAGCAAACTGCCGCCAAGGCTTAAAAGTGGCGGTAGCGACTGTTGGTGCGGTACTGCCCGGCGATTTCAAGATTAAAAAAGCAAAATTACGTGGTCAACCTTCTCACGGCATGCTTTGTTCATTCAGTGAGCTAGGGATTGATGTTGAATCCGCTGGCATTATGGAGCTTGCAGAAGATGCCATCGTTGGTACTGATTTTCGCGAATTCCTAAGCTTAGATGATGTGACTATTGATGTCGATTTGACCGCGAACCGCGCAGATTGCTTTAGTATTCGTGGCCTTGCTCGTGAAGTAGGTGTATTGAACCGCATTGATGTCACTGAGCTATCGGTCACCACTATTCCTACTTCAATTGAAGATAAAGTCTCTATTGAAGTGAAAGCACCGGCCGCTTGTCCGCGTTATCTTGGTCGCGTGGTTAGAAACATTAATGTTCAAGCCCAAACACCGCTTTGGATGCAAGAGAAGTTACGCCGTTGTGGTCTACGTTCAATTGATCCAGTGGTTGATATCACTAACTATATCTTGCTTGAACAAGGCCAACCGATGCATGCCTTTGATCTTGCCAAGATCGAAGGCGGTATTGTTGTTCGTATGGCCGAGCAGGATGAAAAACTTACGCTACTCGATGGTACAGAAGCTAAGTTGAATGTCGATACGCTGGTTGTTGCCGATCACAATAAAGCATTAGCCATTGCGGGCATTTTTGGTGGTGAAGGTTCAGGCGTTAGCTCAGAAACCCAAGATGTACTGCTTGAGTGTGCTTTCTTTGCACCAGACCATATCCGCGGTCGTGCTCGTAGCTATGGCCTACATACTGATTCATCCATGCGTTTTGAGCGCGGTGTTGACTACGCGTTGCAAGCCAGTGCGATGGAACGAGCGACGCAGTTGCTGGTTGATATTTGTGGCGGTGAAGTTGCACCTGTGGTTAGTGTTGAGTCTGAAACGGATTTACCTAAACCAAATCAAGTCACACTTCGTCGCACTAAACTGGACAGTTTGCTTGGTCATCACATTGCGGATGCTGATGTGGTTGAAATCCTAAAACGTTTAGGTATGAGTGTTGAGAGTCGCGCAGACAGTTGGGTCGCTACCGCGCCAACGTGGCGTTTTGATATCGCGATTGAGCAAGACTTGATTGAGGAAATTGGCCGTATTTACGGTTACAACAATATCCCTAATCAAGCTCCCGTTGCAGCATTGAGCATGAATGACCACCAAGAAGCAAACTTGCCACTTAAGCGTGTTCGTCATTTGTTAGTTGACCGTGGTTACCATGAAGCGATCACCTACAGCTTCGTTGAGCCAGAGCAGCAGAAACTGATTGTTCCAGATGTTGAACCACTCATTCTACCTAATCCTATTTCTGCTGATATGTCGGCGATGCGTTTGGGCTTGATCCAAGGTCTATTAAATACCGTGGTTCATAACCAGAAACGCCAGCAGCCACGCGTTCGTTTGTTTGAATATGGTTTGCGTTTTATTCCTGATGCTTCGGCAGAGAACGGTATGCGCCAAGAACCTATGCTCGCGGGGGTAATATCCGGTACTCGTGGTGAAGAGCACTGGAACATGGACACCGCAACGGTTGATTTCTTCGATCTAAAAGGTGACTTGGAAGCCATTCTTGATTTAACCGCCAACGGCAAAGCTTACAGCTTTACTTCTGTTGCACACCCAGCGCTGCACCCTGGGCAATCGGCCGCCATCGTTGTCGATGGTGAGATTATTGGGGTGATAGGCACTGTTCATCCAGAGCTTGAGCGTAAGTTTGGCTTGAATGGCCGCACCATCGTATTTGAACTTGAATGGTCAGCGGTGAACACCCGTGTAATTCCAGAAGCTGCATCACTGTCTAAGTTCCCAGCGAACCGCCGTGATATAGCACTGGTTGTTGATGGCGCCATTGCTTCAGGTGATATTGTCGATGCATGTCGTAATGCTGGTGGTGAGCTTCTAAAAGAGGCGAAACTGTTTGACGTTTATGTAGGCAAAGGGGTTGAAGAGGGCAAGAAGAGTTTAGCAATTGCGTTGATGCTTCAATCGACTGAACGTACTTTAGAAGAAGCCGATATTGCAAGCGCTGTTGAATCGATTGTGACTTCAGTAGCGGCAGAGTTTGGTGCAGCCCTGCGCGACTAATTCAGAAAGTAGCCTAAGTATATTTGAGCAGGTTCAAGTTGGGCCTGCTTTTTTATATGCAATTTAGTGACAAGTTAGTGTTAAACAAGTCTATGATTTAACAGGTTATAAATTTT
>NZ_CAWNHY010000154.1:0-3794 GCF_963874335.1 Vibrio sp. V10_P2A27P122
AGCTAGGGTCGCAATGGAGGCGCGTCCCGGAGTCGAACCGAGGTCCACGGATTTGCAATCCGCTGCATAGCCCCTCTGCCAACGCGCCCCTGTAACATCAAGGGGTTGGGTTGTTTCTTCCGTTCCTCTCAAGTACGGGATGCATTCTACGCATTCGATTCGATGAGTCAATATTATTTTTTTAGTTTTTAAATCGTTTGGCTATTTTGCATTCAAAAAGGACAGATTTGGTTAATTTGATAGCAAAATTCACCACCTTTTACACGAGATTACTGTGCTTTAACTGAAGCAATAATGCATGTTGTGAAAGGGATTGTAGAAATTGGAGGAACAAAAAACGGGCCTAAGCCCGTTTCTTAATGATGTTCTGCGTTGAGGAGGTCGTCTTTAGCTGCCGCCAAGTATTGAACCATTGACCAATAGGTCAAAATGGTGGCGATGTATAACGCTGCATAGCCGACCCACACCATCCAATCATCATGACGCCAAATCAGTACCCACAATGCAAACATTTGGGTAAGCGTCTTAACCTTCCCAACCCATGAAACGGCCACACTGGCTCTTTTACCAATTTCCGCCATCCATTCTCGCAACGCAGAAATGATGATTTCACGGGCAATCATTGTCACGGCTGGAATCGTTATCCAGAGACTGTGGTAATGGTCGGTGATCAAGATAAGAGCCGTCGCAACGAGCACTTTATCCGCTACTGGGTCGATAAAAGCACCAAAGCGAGAGGTTTGCCCAAGTTTTCGCGCAAGCATGCCATCTAACCAATCGGTAAAACCCGCTACCCAAAACACCATTGCCGCAGCAAAAGGGCCCCAGCCGTAAGGCAGATAGAAAACAACGACAAATACTGGGATAAGGAAAAGTCGTAATAAAGACAAAATATTAGGAATATTCAAACGCATATTTATAGGCTCTTATCGATTGCGCGGTTATGTTGCGTTATTTTTCTTATTGTTTCAATGCTTGATAAATGTTTTCAGCTAAAGAATGGCTAATACCGGGCACTTTGGCGATTTCTTCAACAGTGGCTCTTTTTAGCTCTTGCAGCCCTCCCATATATTTCAGCAGTGCTTGCCGGCGTTTAGGCCCAACCCCTTCTATGCCTTCCAATGTACTGGTACGCCGTGTTTTACCTCGTTTGGCTCTATGCCCAGCAATGGCGTGATTATGACTTTCATCGCGAATATGCTGAATCAAATGCAAAGCTGGCGCATCACTTGGCAGGTTAAATTCATCGCCATCGGTTGTAATCAACGTTTCTAGCCCCGGTTTGCGGGTAACGCCTTTGGCGATACCAACCATCACCGGTCTTTTCGGCCAATCTTGCCAATGGCTAGAGATGATCTGCAAAGCTCGATTCAATTGCCCTTTACCACCATCAATGAAAATAACATCGGGGATTTTTTCCACGTCAAGCTGCTTGGAATACCGCTTATCTAACACTTGTCCCATTGCAGCATAATCATCTCCACCAGTAATTCCCGTGATGTTATAACGGCGGTATTCTGGTTTAACAGGCCCTTCTTGGTTAAATACCACGCATGAGGCGATCGTGCTCTCTCCCATGGTGTGCGAAATATCAAAACACTCCATACGCTCTATGCTATCCAACCCTAAAACAGCTTGAAGTGCTTTAAAACGCTGGTTGATCGTCATTCTATGGTTAATTTTAGCCGTTATTGCGCTCAATGCATTGGTATTAGCCAATTTTAAATATTGAGCACGCACACCTGTTGGGCTGATGTGGAAAGAAACTTTACGCCCGACCAGGGTCTGTAATGCTTCTTGCAGCGGCTTTTCATCCTCTAGCAGACCCGCATTTAAGATCACTCGACTTGGGATCGTACGCGCTTCATTGTGACTTAAATAATACTGTCCTAAAAAGCCATCAAACACCTCTTCTTGAGTCGTGTTAGCCGGAATTTTAGGAAAATGGCTACGACTACCCAATATTTTACCTTGGCGGATCATCAAAATATGGATGCAAGCGATGCCATTTTCTTGGGCAAATCCCAATATATCCATGTCATCCATCGTCTCTTCAGAAACAAACTGTTGTTCTTGGACTCTTCGAATGGCTTGGATCTGGTCTCTAAATTTAGCGGCATTTTCAAACTGCAGTGCTTGGCTGGCTTGTTCCATTTTTTGCACTAATGTTTCAAGTACTTGGTTATCTTTGCCTTGCAAAAACAATCGAACATAATTAACCAATTCAGCATACTCTTCATCCGCAATGATATGACTCACACAAGGTGCAGCGCAGCGGCCAATTTGATACATCAGGCAAGGACGAGTCCGGTTGCTATAGACGGTATCTTCACATTGTCTTACCGGAAATATTTTTTGGATGAGGTGTAACGACTCTCGAACCGCACCAGAATCAGGGTATGGACCAAAATACTCACCTTTGCGCTTTTTCGCGCCACGGTGCAACGACAAACGAGGGTGCTTATGCCCACTAATAAAAATATACGGGTAAGATTTATCGTCTCGCAGCAGCACATTGTATTTAGGCAAATATTGCTTGATGTAATTGTGCTCAAGGATCAACGCTTCCGTTTCAGTGTGAGTAACGGTGACATCAATTTTATCGATATGGCTGACTAACGCGCGCGTTTTCTCACTGTCGATTGTTTTTCGAAAGTAACTAGAAAGGCGTTTTTTGAGGTCTTTGGCTTTGCCAACATAGATGATATCAGCCTCGGCGTTATACATTCGATAAACGCCGGGCTGATGGGTAACGGTTTTAAGAAAAGCGACCGAGTCGAACAAAGAAGTCACTAAAGCGTCTCGGTGTCTAACATTCCGTGTCGAATAGCTAAATGGGTCAGTTCAACATCACCGCTGATCGCTAACTTACTAAACAGTCGATAGCGATAGCTATTTACTGTTTTGGGGCTAAGACTAAGTTGCTCGGAAATATCCGTCACTTTTTGCCCTTTGGTAATCATCATCATAATCTGCAGCTCTCTTTCCGAGAGATCAGCAAATGGATTGTCAGAAGCTGGCGAGAATTGGCTTAATGCCATTTGCTGTGCGATTTCAGGCGAGATATAACGCTGCCCGCTATTCACAATGCGAATCGCGTTGACCATTTCATCTGGGCCTGCACCTTTGGTTAAATAACCCGCGGCTCCAGCTTGCATCACTTTGGTCGGAAATGGATTTTCCGTATGAACCGTTAACACGATGATTTTCACATCTGGATTAAAGCGCAGAATTTTTTTTGTCGCTTCCAAACCGCCGATACCAGGCATGTTCATATCCATTAAAACAACGTCGACATGATTACTGCGACACCATTTTACTGCTTCTTCACCGCTGTCAGCTTCCCCTACTACGTTCATTCCACGGACGTCTTCAATAATACGTCGTATCCCTGTGCGAACCAGCTCGTGATCATCTACAAGGAAAACACTTATCAAACTTGTATCTCCACACTCATCTATTGGCTCTGCACCCACTGAATCGTGGATAGCAGCATCGCGGCCCACATTAATTAGCTCACAATTGGAAATTAACTCACAATCGGGTAATTAACTTAACATTGGTTTTCACTCACACTGAATATGTGCTCAAACCCCAAATTTGGCAAGTACTTATTTGTTCGGCTAATCATCCAATGAGAATCCATCAACAAATCAAAAGCTTAATTATATTAGCAGAGATGCCGCACGACTTTTACATGATTTTTTGACAAATTTGAACCTAAACATAAAAATGCAACCAGCCTCATAAAAATACAAAACCAAAACAAATCATAAAGTTAAAATGCATACACC
>NZ_CAWNHY010000155.1:0-31536 GCF_963874335.1 Vibrio sp. V10_P2A27P122
CGAAACAACAATGTCAATGACAACCTATGAAATGGCTCGAATTTGGGAACAACTCGACGAGTCTCCAGAAAAGGTCATGTTCGGAAAATTGCTGAATGAATTAGGCAACCAAAGTAGTGAGCGTATTCGCAGTGCCGCCAAACAAGTACCATTACCAGTTCTGCGTGATTTAGTCTTTCAGTTTCAACAAGTGATTGAAGCGCGTAAAGGCGAGCAAGTCGAAATCATGGCGAAGGAATTGGCAAAGCAGGGTATTTCGGCTGAAGAGCTTTTAACTTATCTGAACAAATAATTTATTATCAGTACCGATGCCATAGCCCGGAATTTAGTTTCGGGCTTTTTATTGCGTGGTGTTTGCGGCTTCGGTGATTAAGGATTCACATTTCGGTTAATCGGGTTCTGTAAGGAAATAAGCGTCTCTGTGGATTGCACTTCATCAATAGCCTGTAATTTGTCGATCAGCACAAATTGTAATTCTTCAATCGAGCGGCACATTAACTTCACAAAAATATTATAGGCTCCTGTGGTGTAATAGGCTTCCACCACTTCGTCCAGCGCATTGAGTTTGGCGAGCGCCGAATGGTAGTCTCGCGCGGCATTGAGATTGATACCGATAAAACAACACACGTCATAACCCAATTTTTTGGTATTGACGATCACTTCCGTACCCTGAATGATATCGGCCGATTTCATCTTTTCAATGCGAACATGGATAGTGGCAGGACTAACGTTGAACTGCTTGGCCATTTCTGCGTAGGGCGTGCGTGCATCGTCCATTAAAATTTTTAAAATGGCGCGGTCGAGTTCGTCCAGTTTAGCGGTAGTGGCTTGCATCACAGCATCCTTATCATTGAAATGGTTCGCTCAGTTTATCACTGGTCGTTGTTTCTCGTAAGCCGCCGTTTAAGAAAAGCGATAAGCTTTAGTCACGTCAGTGAAAATTGGGTAAACTCAAGCCTCCTCATTATTTCTTTTGTTTCGGAGTTAACTTGCAGCTACAACTGATTTGCGAAGTTCCTGCTCAGCAAGCACATTTGGATACATTAGCCGCGCGTTGGGGATTAAAACCATGCGCCGAGAGCCCATTTGCCTTGGTATTAACTCAGTATCGTCTTGAGTTGCGTAAACTGGATGAGCCTAAACTCGGCGCTATTTATGTCGATTTAGTCACGGGGGCGGTTGCTCACCGACGTAAATTTGGTGGCGGTAAAGGTCAGTCGATAGCCAAAGCTGCTGGACTAAACAAAGGAGCGACACCGACCGTGTTAGATGCAACGGCTGGGTTAGGTCGTGATGCTTTTGTGTTGGCCTCGCTCGGCTGTAAAGTGCAAATGGTCGAGCGGCATCCCGTTGTGGCCGCGCTGCTCGATGATGGTTTAGAGCGTGCCAAGCAAGATGCGGAGATTGGCGGCTGGGTAAGCGAGCGAATGTCGTTACTTCACGCTTCGAGTCATGATGCGCTCGAAAAACTGGCGCAAGATGCAGATTTTGTAAAGCCAGATGTGGTGTATCTTGACCCCATGTACCCGCACCCGGAAAGTAAAAAACAAACGGCTTTGGTAAAAAAGGAGATGCGCGTCTTTCAATCGCTGGTGGGCGCTGACTTGGATGCTGATGCATTATTAAATCCAGCCTTGAGTTTGGCGACCAAACGCGTGGTGGTGAAGCGTCCTGACTATGCCGATTGGTTAGACAAACAAAAGCCGAGTATGGCGATTGAAACCAAGAAAAATCGTTTTGATGTGTATGTGAAAGCGGCGATGATCTAACGCATTCAATACGTTAGCTTTGGCGAGAAAATCTCGTGGCCCATAGATGTAATTTAGTGCTTGCTTAATCGTGTTTGGAATTGTATATCTAACTAATAATTATTCCTATTCGTGATCGAGGCGTACATGAATAAGCGTTTATGCAAATTGAACCGACACGATATTACTAGCCAGCTTGGGGATATCCATCAGATTGTGGCTGCGCCAAAATTTCTTTGTCGCTCATGTGCTCGTTCATCATCGGATAAAAACACGCTGTGTAAGCCTGCTGCTATTCCGAGTGCATCGACAAAGCTTGTTTCGGAAGGGAAGAAACAACTGCGCTCTGGTACGTCAAATGGCATGACGGACAAAGGTAAAAAGGCCGCCAAGCGATCGGAAAAACAGAACAAGAAAGCGTTAAAAAAACAAAAAAAAGTACTGAAGAAGTTAGAAAAAGTGCTGAAACAGCAGCAAAAACTGTTAAAGAAACACCCTGCATTACAAGTAAAGTTTGCCGATGTGAATCAACGAATTTCTTCGGTTAGTGAACGTTCACTACAACGGCAGATTCACTAAAAACAGATAGTTTACTAAAAATAGATGGTTTACTGAAAACAGATGGTGAGTTAAACCGAGCCACGATAGCCCCTTTTTCAACAACAAAGCCCGTGATGATTGCGGGCTTTGTTGTTTTCAGCGCTCAGCCTGATTCAGTGAGTACGGCTGGCAGCGACTTTGCGCTTTACCCAAGTTTCATTGACCCACAGTGAGAACAAAATGATCACGCCGCCAATTGCAAGGCGGATTAAATCTACGTCGCGATTCCAAATCAGAATGTTCACCACTAATCCGGCGGGAACCAGCGCATTATTCATAATCGCTAATGCGCCTGCATTGACTAAACAGGCTCCTTTGTTCCACACGAAGTAACCAAGCCCAGAAGCAATTACCCCTAAGTAGATCAAAATACCCCATTGCAAAGAGGTAGTGGGCAGTTTTTCACTATTGCCAAACAGTAAAAATGCCACGCTTGCTACCACCAATGCACCTAAGTAGAAATAACCGAATACGCTGTGTTGCGCTAAAGTGATGGTCTCTTTTTCCATGACGTATTTATAAGCCACTTGGCCGATAGCAAAACAGAGGTTAGCTCCTTGCACCACCAAAAAACCCAGCAAAAAGTGCTCGTTTATTGCTGCAAATTTAATAAAAACGGCACCGATTACGGCAATGGCCGCCGTCACTAAGTACCACGGAGAAAAGCGGCCTTTCAGTAGATCGTAGATCAGCGTGACGTAGATTGGTGTAAACACCGTAAACAGCAAAACTTCAGGAACCGATAGCAGTAAAAATGATTGATAGTAGAAACAGTACATCAGGCCCAGTTGAATTCCACCAATGGTCATCAACTTAGCGATCAACGGAGCGGGAACGGTTTTAAACCTGATCAAAGGTAGAAATACTAAGCTCGCTAATGCAACGCGCATCCAAACCGCGAACCAAGAATCAACTTGACCGGCGAGATAAACGCCGATCAAGCTAAATGAAAATGCCCAAAGTAGGGTGACTGCAGAGAGATAGGCCATAACAAACAACGCTGAACAGTAAATAACCCGCAGTCTAACCGAGTTTTGGCTTGTCGTCAGTCGTGAAGTGGTATTACAAGCATGTCGACTGGCGAACAGTTAATCAGTTGCCGAGTGGATGAGAGTAACTTGCTCCAAAAATCTTGATGATGACCGCAGACCACCAAATCAACACTGAATTCAGCGATGGTTTCGCAGAGCTCATTACTGAGGTCGCCGCTGCCTACTAGTGTATGGCGGATAGGGTATTGCGCGTGTTCCGCTAAGGCTTGCAGCTGCTTTTGTGACGCTTCCATCGCGTGATGTTGAGTTTCTGCTAAATTGATATCAATGAGTCCGGTATACAGCTCGGCATAGTTGACATCAATGTGAATGAAAGAAACGTCAGCATCGAGTGGTTTTGCCAGTGCAACAGCTTTGTCGACTAAGAGTTTACTGTCTTCTGAAAGATCAATGGCAACCAAAATATGTTGATAACTCATTGTATTATCTCCTGATGGGGTACTGATTAAAGATTAGCACTGAGGCCGAGAGTTTTTTGTCGTCGTGATCTCATATCCGCATACCTGACTCAAAGTGTTATGGTGAGGTTCATGGTATAGTCAATTCAAATCGTTACATAAACTAGGAGTCGACATGTTGTCACAAGCTATGGTTGAAAAACTGAATGAACAAATTAATCTGGAATTTTTTTCATCCAATCTATACTTACAAATGAGTGCTTGGTGTGAAGATAAAGGATTTGAAGGTGCTGCCGAGTTTTTACGCGCTCATGCCGTAGAAGAAATGCAGCACATGCAGCGTTTATTCACCTACGTGAGTGAAACGGGTGCACTGCCTATCCTTGGTGCGATCGCAGCGCCAAAACATAAGTTTACGAGCCTTGGTGAAGTGTTTCGCGAAACTTATCAACATGAGCAGATGATTACTCAGCAGATTAATAAACTCGCTCATGCGGCGTTCACATCTCAAGACTACTCAACGTTTAACTTCCTTCAGTGGTACGTTGCGGAGCAACATGAAGAAGAGAAGTTGTTTAAAGGGATTTTAGATAAGCTAGAGCTTGTGGGTGATGATGGTAAGGCGCTGTTCTTCATCGACAAAGACCTAGCCGCAATGGCAAAAGCCGGCTCATCTTCTGTAATGGATACCCAAGCTGTGTAATCGCAGCAGAAAGAGTATGAAGCGATCGTCTTTTTCTTTGGGTTCTATGCAAAGGTGTAGGGAGGAAAAGATGATCACTGGGGATACAATTTTATTTGCGCTAATGCTGGTCACTGGGGTTAACCTAGTCAGGTATCTTACGGCGCTACGCTCACTTATTTACATCATGCGTGAAGCCCATCCATTGCTTTATCAACAAGTGGATGGCGGTGGCTTTTTTACCACTCACGGTAATGTCACCAAGCAGGTTCGTCTTTTCCATTATTTGAAAGGTAAAGAGTATCACCATCACCACGATCCCCTATTTACGGGCAAGTGTGATCGCGTTAGAGCGCTGTTTATCTTGTCGATGTCATTGCTGGCGGTGACAACCTTCGCGGCTTGTATCGTATAACTGAGCCAGTCATTGTATTGATTAAAGGAGCTATCGTGCTCCTTTTTTATCGTCTGTATAAAGTCATCGACTTATTTCTTCACTATTATGCATCTTCATTGTGCGGCGACTATTATTAGCAAGAGCAATCGAAAGGAGAAAAATAATGGATGAAAAAGCACTGCTCGCACGTTTGAATGAGTTACCTCGTATTCAACAAGTATTACAAGAACTACTCGAAATGGTTAATAAGGAAGAGGTCGATTTTGGTGCGCTCACAAAAAAAATTGCCATGGAACAAGTGTTGAGTGCGCGGCTGCTTCGCCTTGCAAATTCGGCACATTTTGGCGGAAGCCGCACAGTGGCCTCTATCAATGATGCGGTGATTCGTGTCGGAAGTGGCTCGGTGAGAACTATGGTGGTGGCATCGGTATTATCCAGTGCTTTTCCTAAAATTGACACCTTGGATCTGCAGCAATATTGGTCCGATACCTTTGAAATTGCCATTATCGCCAGCAAACTGGGGGCCGCTTGTAAACTCGATGCCAATAGCGTTTTTACTACCGGAATATTGCACAACATTGGCCAATTGATGATCCACACATTAGCGCCGCAAGAAGCGTTGAAAATTCGCCTTTGTGTTGATGCTGGTGAAGTTGAACTAGAAGCACAACAGCAAATCATCCATACCGATGCGAATGTACTGGGGGCGAAGCTAGCCAAAGCTTGGAAGTTTCCTGATGAGATGGTCGATGCGATCGCCTACTCTGCGCAGCCAGAAAAAGCGCAGCTTTCACCAAAACTTGCCCGTGTATTGCATTTTGCCCGTGATATCCACCATCAATGGGATATCCTGACCGAAAAAGAAAAACGTTTATTTCTGGCTGAGCACCCAGATGCTCGTGTGCTGGCAATATCTGCCACATTTGCTGAAACAATTGACGCCGTTCGCGGAAAAGGGCGCGAGCTTGCCGAGCAACTCGTCTAATACCGTCGCTGGTGGATTAACCTTGTCTTCACTCAATTAGTCGTTAAAATGTCCCCCATTGATAAGGATGTACGCCACCAGCGCTGCATCCTTTTTGTTTGTCATTAGGTGCGTGTGCGTCTAGTTAAATGAAGGTGAAAGCATGAGTCAGTCGTTTGATGTTGTCGTTATTGGTGCTGGCGCCGCCGGGCTAATGTGCGCCGCGCAAGCTGGCCTGCGCGGGCGCAGCGTATGCGTTCTCGATCATGCCAAAAAGCCTGGCCGTAAAATTTTGATCTCAGGTGGCGGTCGCTGTAATTTCACCAATTATGAACTATCGGCCGCCAACTACTTATGCCGCAATCCCCATTTCGTTAAATCAGCGTTATCGCAGTACAGCCAGTGGGACTTTATCTCGCTGGTCAGTAAATACAATATTGCGTTTGAAGAGCGCGATCATGGCCAGCTCTTTTGCCTTGATTCGGCGAAGGACATCGTCAATATGTTGCTAAAAGAGTGCGATTTACCGACGGTCAAGCAGCGTTATCAAGTCGAGATTCAATCGATAGATAAGGTGCCAAACGGCTTTCAGCTCACCACCAATGACGGGCCAATCCAATGCCAGTCACTGGTGGTCGCAACGGGTGGCTTGTCGATGCCCAAGCTTGGTGCGACTCCTTTTGGTTACAAAATTGCAGAGCAGTTTGGACTGGCGGTGATCCCAACCACGGCCGGGCTCGTGCCTTTTACACTGCATAAACAAGATAAAGAAGATTTCGCCGAACTGGCCGGCATTGCCATTCCAACTGAAATCACTACTGAAGATGGCACAGTGTTTAAAGAAGCACTGCTGTTTACTCATCGTGGTTTATCTGGGCCGGCGGTGTTGCAAATTTCTTCTTACTGGAAAGCGGGGCAGAAGGTCAGTATCAACTTAGTGCCGGAAGTAGACATCGAGCGGCTATTAAATGAATCACGTGAAGCACACCCAAATCAAAGCTTAAAAAATACACTCGCGAAAGTACTGCCTAAGCGTTTAGTTGAAGTACTGATTGAGCGCAAAGCTTTTGTCGATAAACCGCTCAAACAGTTAAACCCACACGAAATAACCGCTATCGCACACGACTTACAACATTGGCCGATTCTTCCCAATGGTACTGAAGGTTATCGCACAGCCGAAGTCACATTAGGTGGCGTAGACACCGATTGCCTCTCATCGAAAACCATGGAATGCAAATCGGTTCCGGGCCTCTATTTTATTGGTGAGGTAATGGATGTGACGGGCTGGCTTGGTGGCTATAATTTCCAATGGTGTTGGTCAAGCGGTTATGTCGCCGGACAGTGGGTGTAAGTGTGTGTAGAGAAGACCCAAAAGGGGTGACGAGGATCACCCCAAGGATACAAACTTTATTATCTCTACACCGTGCTTTCACGAACGGACTAGCCTGTCTCATTTGTAGGCGTTGATAGCCTCACTTGACCGCAACGGGGCAAGGCGTTGTTCAAAGAAGGTCGGCTGGTTTTTGCACCAGACGCAATATCAGGAAAAATCTTCTCGCCCTTACATTACTCAAGCGAATGCGTCTGCATATCAAATGCTTGGTTCTTTGTACTTACCCTTTGATATCCAAAAATCATAACCATAAATCATAAAAAGTTCGCGCTATCCTTCTGCTTTTTGTTTACTCGAAGGTTGAACATAGCAACGGCTTTTTCATGCTTATCACTTTTAGCTCAAAGCATGTGATTCGACATGCTGTAAAAGTATGAATAAATGTGCATTTTATTGAACCAGTAAACGGCTAAAAATCATATTCACAACGGATGTAAACCCATCTGGATGAAATCAATCTTCTACATTTACTCACAAATAAAGACATGACCTTTTACTCATCCTCACGTCCAATAAGATGCATCTCTATACATCATACCGCGGTGATAATATAGCGCCTTCCACTGTGCTGACTATGGTTCGCTTAGATATCGTTTGAACAAAGCCTAATTTTATAAGGATTTGAAATGAAAACATCTTTTACATTTACGGAGCCTCAAAGCTATTCCCTCGAACGGGCAACATCACTACAAGAACCATTCTTTGTTAAACAGGTGAAGAATGTACCAGCCAGTGCAACGCAAAGCGCTTTGGAGCTTCGCCAGCGCCGGGTAAAAGATATGGATGATAATCGGTTCCTCTCTGAACCGAGTAATAAAATTAACTTATTAAAACATGTGCAAGAGAAGCTATGCCAAGGCGTTACGCCTCAAGAACAACCAAGCGCCTTTGTTGTTACAGGGCAAATGGGCGCTGGGAAATCGACCGCGATAAAAGCATGTTCGTCACAGCTCAAGAATAACTGTGTGGTGGTTGATTATGATGAACTGAAAAAATACATTCCAGGTTATTCGGAGTTAGCAAGCAATGGGCACCCAAGCACGGTGTCAAACTGCCAACAAACGGCGTTGTTTCTCTGCGAAGGTTTAATAAAGTACGGACTTGAAAAAAAATTCAACATGGTGATACAACGCTCCATGTTAGATCAGCAACACTCAATATTACACGTTCTGGATGATTGTAAAAAACATGGCTTTAAGACTCATTTGACGGTGCTAGCCGTTGATAAGTCGTTAAGTATGATGGGGGTTTTCACAAGGTATGAGTCAGCACTTAAAAGTATTAGAGAAGGAAAGTTAGTCCCTGATGGTGCTAGAAGAACGCCATTGAACAAACATGATGAAGCCTATAGCGATATGGACAGTGTCGAGAAGTTTCAAGAGCTTCTTCCATTATTAGATACGATCACTGTGACCTCAAGAGCGGGAATAGAGCTCTATACAGGAAGAAATCCTGATGAAATTGTCAAAGCTTTACAAGATGGTCGAACGGCTAGTAAAAACGATAAACATTTACAGATGGAGGCATTTAACACTCTAATCGGGCTAGTGCGGTATAACGTCCAATTCCCCAATTACGACTATAACTAAGTGGTCTATTCTGTCGAAACCTTTGACGTTTTAAGTCTAGATACCCTCTGATAGGTCAGTGTATCTAGAGGCCGTTACCTGTACGTCAAGAATAAGTTTTGCGATAGAAGCCATCCTTAGCGATAAACTTCACTAAAAAGCACTGTCAAAGCATGGATAGTTTTTTAGAAAAAAGAAGAGCTGCACAGGTTAGCCCTTCTTTTTGTTGTGTGGCAATGAGTTGGTTCTAGCTGGATTTATTTTGTTTATAGCGGTCAAAGATAACCGCCGCGAGCAAAATAGTTCCTCGTACCACGTATTGAGAAAAAGGTGACATATTCAGTAGATTCATCGCATTCTCTACCGTACCGAGGATGAGCACACCCGCAATAACGTAAGATACTTTACCTATCCCGCCTTTGAGCGATACCCCACCGAGCACACAAGCAGAGATGACCACTAACTCAAAACCGACGGAAGTCATCGGCTGACCGCTGGTCATACGCGCGGCTAAAATAACCCCAGCGAGCGCAGAGATAAAGCCAGAGATAGTGAAAATGATGATTTTAGTTTTTACGACGTTAACACCCGCTAATCGTGCGGCTTCTTCATTACCGCCAATCGCTAATGTATTGCGCCCATAAACCGTACGATTTAGTAAAAAGGCAAAAATAGCGAAGGTGACTATGGTTAACCAAATTGGCGTTGGGATACCAAGTAAAGAGGAGTTACCTAGGGTGAAGAAATGTTCTTCAGTGATCCCAACCGCCTTACCGTCAGAGATGATATAACCAAGACCTCGAGCTATTTGCATTGTTGCGAGAGTCGTTATCAGCGCATTGATCTGCAATTTGGCAATAACGAAGCCATTTAGCAAACCAAAGAGTACACCTGAAAGTAAGCCTGCGCCGATACCCAATACCACACTGCTGGTTGCGTTAATCGCTACCGCCGTGACTACGCCAGAGCAGGCAATAACCGAAGCAATCGAGAGATCTAAATCCCCGCAGGCTAGGCAAAATAGCATGGCGCACGCAACCATGCCGCTCATGGAAATAGCCAGACCGAGCCCTTTCATATTAATGAATGTAGCAAAATAAGGGACAAATAAACTGCAAAGCAAAAATAGCCCAGCAAAGACCATCAGCATGCCGAACTTATCCCAGATGGAAGAGAACTTAAAAGAGCGAGTCGGGCTCTCGGTATTGTCTATTTTGGTTGAACTCGTTACAGCCATTAGGATATTCCTTTTTACGCAGCGACGTCGTTGCCAATCATGGCAAGACGCAACGCAGATTGTTCGTTAAATTCAGTTCGTGTTAATTCACCCGTTACTTTGCCATCTTTCATAACCAGTAATCGGTCAGCGATACCAAGCACTTCAGGCATGTCACTAGAGACAACTAAGACAGTCACGCCATTTTCTGCCAATTTGAAGATCAACTCGTATATCTCAGACTTAGCGCCAACATCAATGCCGCGCGTCGGCTCATCTAGCAAAATGACGCTCATATCGGTAGATAACCAACGACCAAGGATCACTTTTTGTTGATTGCCACCGGAGAGCTCGCCAATGGGTTGATCTAACGAAGCGGTTTTGACGTTTAATGACTGGTTTTGTTTGAGTGCATTGCTCGACTCCCACTGGAAGTTGATTAACCCGCCAAGCTTTAGATGCCATGGACGAGCGCTAATGTTGGTGTTTTCTTGCACCGATAAAATAGGCACGATACCGTCTGCTTTGCGATCTTCAGGGCATAAGGTAATGCCCGCCCGAATGGCATCTTCAGGTTTAGTAATTCGTATTTTTTGTCCGTGAAGATAAACATCGCCCGCGGTGGCTTTTTCTGCTCCGAAAATCAAACGGGTAAGTTCTGTTCTGCCCGCACCGACCAGACCAAACAAACCTAATATTTCGCCTTGCTTTATTTCTAGCGAGAGAGGAGCGGTGAGCCCTCTGCCCATCAGGTTTTTAATCGCTAATCCACTTTGACCAAGAGGACGAGAGCGGTAGTTGTAAATGTCATTGATTTCCCGGCCAACCATTAACTCAACTAAACGGTCATGAGTGAGAGTCGAAAGGTCATAACAGGTTTGCACATGAGTACCATCTTTGAAGATGGTGATTGCATCACACAGAGCGAATATTTCTTCCATACGATGAGAAACGTAAAGAATGATTTTGCCGTCGTCGCGCAATTCGCGGATCACTTTAAATAGGTTTTCAATTTCACGTTGAGACAAGCTACTGGTTGGTTCGTCAAAAGCGATGATGTGTGCATTGCGACTTAGCGCTTTAGCAATTTCAACCATTTGCCACTGGCCAATAGAAAACTCTTTTAATGGGCGAGAGGGGTCAAAATTTTCCCCCAAGCGCAATAACTGTTTACGTGCGTTACGATTGAGGGTTTCGGTATCGACCCGGCCATGTTTAGTGGGAAGTTGCCCTAAGAAAATGTTTTCTGCCACGCTGAGTTCAGGAACCAAATTAAGCTCTTGATAAATAATGGCGATACCTTGCTCTAATGCGTCAACCGTTGATTGAAATGTTACTGGATGCCCATCAATGAGCAGCTTGCCGTGGGTGGGTTGATGCAGCCCGCTTAGCGTTTTCAATAGAGTCGATTTCCCGGCCCCATTCTCTCCCATTAAGGCATGAACACTACCGCTGTTAACGCGAAAGCTAATGTCGGTCAGTGCCTTAACACCCGTAAAGTGTTTTGATATTTGGCAAAACTCTAAGCAAGAGTGTGAAGCTGCCATAGTCTGTACTCCTGTTTACTTCGCGAAAGCGGTACGAAGAAGCTGTACCGCTTTTAGCCATTGACAACGAACGCCTTACAGGCCTTTCTTTGCCAGTTCTGCTTCGTAGTTGTCGCGAGTAATTAAGACAACGTCCGTCACTTCAACGAATTTTTGTGGTTCAACACCTTCTTTCACCCATTTATAAAGTGATTCGATGCTTTTGAAGCCGTGTACATCTGGGCTCGGTAAAAGAGAACCATAGAACCCTGTTGGTTTCGATTTAGCTAATTCACTGACAGCATCGACGCCATTAATGCCAACACCAATCACATTACTTGCGTTAAACCCTTGTCCTTCTGTCGCACGAACGCCGCCGAGAACGGTATTGTCGTTCATACCGACGATAAGCCACTGCTTGACCATTGGGTATTGCACCAGTAGCGAGTTTGCTGCATCCAGAGCGCCAGGGATGTCATTTGCTTTGGTTGGTACGCGGTAAATCTGGTTGGATGGGAAACCCGCTTCTTTCAGTGCCTTAATCGAACCATCGACACGACGACGCGCGGTATCCAGCTCGTCTGCGGTTATGGCCATAACGCCCGTTGTTGCGGTATCCCAGCTACGTTTTGTCATCTCTTTGTACAGTTCAGAACCTTGGCGATAACCAATTTCACTGGCAGCCATCATCACCAAAGGCACGTTTGTCATTGGTTCGCCTTTCGCATTAAGGAACTGGTCATCAACCGTGATGACTTTCAAATCGTAGCTTTTTGCTTTAGCCATAATTGCAGGCCCAAGCTTAGGGTCAGGTGTGCAGATGACAAAGCCTTTGGCGCCACTTGCCGCTAGCGTATCGATAGCGTTCAGTGTTTTTTCTCCATCAGGCACCGCCATTTTGATCACTTCAAAGTTATATTGCTTACCGGCTTGCTCAGCAAAATTCCATTCTGTTTGGAACCAAGGCTCTTCAGGTTGTTTTACCAAATAACCTAATTTGAGTTCATCGTTGCTACCGAAAAAGGCATTAGCAGAAATACTGAATAATGCGGTTCCGGTGAGTATTGCGGCAGCGAGTGTGGTTTTTATGCTTTTCATCTTATTTGTCCGTCCACTGGTAGGGTTGTTTCATCTCCATACTTAAGGAAGTTGACGAGCTTTGAAGTGATGAAAATCACAGCAGAAAAATGTAGCGTTTTTGTCCATTTATGTAGCGAGGTAGGGCATGAAGTACCTCTCACTTTTTATAGTTTTATGTGTTTAATTTTATATGAACATCGGCTATTTAGTGTTTTTATGCGCTTTTTTTTCTGGAAAAAAGCTGAAGTGATGATTTTAAAACCATTAGCACAGAATGAGTGTGTCGACTAATTTATCCATATTTTTAGCTATTGGGTTCATGGTGATATTGACGTAAGACCGTTATAAAAATAGGCAGTTAATCGGTCTGATGTGGAGTGACCATGAATAATTTGAATATAGATTCACCTTACGTGATCGGCTTAGATTTTGGCTCTGATTCTGTACGAGCTTTATTGGTGAATGCTCGCAATGGTGAAGAGATTGCGTCTGGCGTGGCTAACTACCCAAGGTGGGCAAAAGGACAATACAGCGACTCGAACCAATCTCGATTTCGTCATCATCCTCTTGATTATATTGAGTCTCTGACCATTGCTGTCCGAGAAACGTTGGCGCAGGTTTCCACGGAGATCGCACAATCTGTTGTTGGTATTGGCGTGGACAGTACGGGTTCAACTCCAGCCCCTATCGATAAAGAGGGCAATGTGTTGGCGTTGCTTCCTGAGTTTGAGCATAACCCCAATGCCATGTTTATCTTGTGGAAAGATCATACTTCCGTGACCAAAGCGGAACGCATTAATGAGCTGGCCCATTCACACACTTTTCCAGACTACACCAAATACATCGGGGGATTGTATTCATCGGAGTGGTTTTGGGCGAAAGCCGCGTGGGTAGCGGAACAAGATGCAGGGCTTGTTCCTTATATCCATAGCTGGGTTGAGTTGTGTGATTGGGTTCCAGCTCTCCTTGCAGGGTGTCAGCATCCTACAAATTTACGTCGTGGTATTTGTGCTGCAGGGCATAAAGCGATGTGGCATGAAAGCTGGGGCGGTTTACCTCCGCAAGATTTTTTATCGGCCATTTCTCCCACGCTCGATGGCATGCGAGATCGAATGTTTACTGAGGTATACACCTCAGACCAATTAGCAGGGCATCTGAGTGCAGAGTGGGCGCAGCGGCTAGGCTTACCAGAGGGAATTGCCATTGCCATTGGTGCTTTTGATTGCCATATGGGCGCGGTGGGCGCTGGCGCTGGCGAACATGACTTAGTGAAAGTTATTGGTACGTCAACATGCGATATTTTGATGGTGGATGCACAAAGTATCGGTGATCGAACCATTCATGGAATATGTGGCCAAGTTACGGGTAGTGCGATGCCAGACTTAATGGCACTGGAGGCTGGGCAATCAGCATTTGGTGATATTTATGCTTGGTACAAACGTGTGATGTTGTGGCCAATCGCGCAACTGGCTAAGCAAAACCCACAATTAGGAATTGATCTGGACGCCGCTGAGGCCTTGTTAATTCCTCAACTTACGGCGGAAGTACAGTCAAAACGTCTGCAACTGGAAACGCCTCTTGCCTTAGATTGGCATAACGGGCGGCGAACGCCTTATGCCAATCAGCGTCTAAAAGGCGCAATTACGGGGCTGAATTTAGGCTCTAGCGCACCAGATATTTTTGCGTCACTGGTGGAATCAACGGCTCATGGCGCGAAATCAATCGTCGATTGCTTCGTTGAGCAAGGTGTCGAAGTGAAACGTGTCATCGCCATTGGCGGAATTTCTCAGAAGTCACCATTTGTGATGCAAACCTGTGCCAATGTCATTGGGCGAGAAATCGCCGTTGTCGCTTCAGAGCAGTGTTGTGCATTAGGTGCGGCCATTTTTGCAGCTGTTGCGGCCGGGGTTTATAGCGATGCCGAGCAAGCTCAAACTCAAATGGCGAGCCCAATCTGCGATGTTTACTACCCAGATGCTGATACCAAAGGGACCAGCGAATGGCGTTACCACGCTTATCGCCAGTTAGGGCAGCAGATCGAACAATTTTCTGAATTCTTGTTGGCACAGGAGCGTACTGATGAGTGTTAAGACTTCTCTAGGCTTCGATTTAGCGAGCGACCCACAAGCAAAGCAACGTCTGAGTGAGCTTCGGCAGCAAGTATGGCAAGCCAATATGGCGCTACAGACCCACGGTTTAGTTACCTTTACTTGGGGCAATGTATCAGGCATTGACCGCTTAACAGGGTTAGTTGTGATTAAGCCAAGTGGCGTCGAATACGAAGCACTCAATGCCGGCAATATGGTGGTGGTTGATCTGAATGGCTTAGTTGTCGAGGGCGATCTTAAACCCTCTTCTGACACGGCTACCCATTTGGCCTTATATCGCGCTTACCCAGAACTTGGCGGCATTGTGCACACGCATTCTCCTCATGCCACCTCTTGGGCTCAAGCAGGTAAAGCCATCCCAGCATTGGGTACTACTCATGCTGACTATTTCTACGGCAGCATTCCCTGTACTCGCCCCTTGACCAATGCCGAAATCGCAACCGACTACGAACACCATACAGGCAAGGTCATCATTGAAACGATCAGTGGTGGTGAAGTGTTGGCCATTCCTGGGGTTATTGTTAATGAACACGGCCCATTCAGCTGGGGTAAGGATGCTGATCACGCCGTTCATAACTCAGTTGTCATGGAGGTTGTCGCCAAAATGGCGCTGCAAACTTTGCAGATCAACCCTCAAGTGACCTTCATCAATCAAGCCCTACTGGATAAACATTACTTACGTAAACACGGAGCTAATGCTTATTACGGTCAAAGTAATGTAAAAAATAAATAAGGGATAACAATGAACACGTTTACCAATCAACAAGTGTGGTTTGTCACTGGGTCGCAGCACCTTTACGGACCTCAAGTATTACAAAATGTCGCGCAAAATAGCCAAGAAATTATCCATGGTTTAAATCACTCTCCAGCCATTTCAGTTCCTTTGGTGAACAAAGGTACAGTGAAGACGCCAGATGAGATATTAGAGGTTTGTCGCCAAGCCAATAATGATGATTCATGTATTGGTCTCGTGCTTTGGATGCACACATTCTCGCCTGCAAAAATGTGGATTGCGGGGTTAAGCCAGCTCAACAAGCCGTTCTTGCATCTTCATACTCAATTCAATGCGGCCCTACCTTGGGATGAAATTGATATGGGTTTTATGAACCTAAATCAAAGTGCCCATGGTTGTCGTGAGTTTGGTTTTATTGGCACGCGACTGGGGATTGATCGAAAAGTAGTCGTGGGGCATTGGGAGAGCCCGATTGTTCACCAACAGGTGGATGATTGGTGCCGTGCAGCGATTGCTATTCATGAAGGGAAGTCGCTTAAAGTAGCGCGTTTTGGCGACAACATGCGTCAAGTCGCGGTGACGGAAGGAAACAAAGTCTCTGCGCAAATTCAATTTGGTTATGAAGTTCATGGCTATGGTTTGGGTGAGCTGAGCGAGAGCGTCAATCAAGTTTCAGACAGTGATGCTAAGGCTTTAATGGATGAATACGCTTCTTGCTACAGCATGAGCCCTGAACTTTTCAAAGACAGCGCAAGTATCAATATTCTAACCCAAGAAGCGAAGTTGGAATTGGGTATGCTGCGTTTCTTGGATTCCGTGGGCGCGAAGGCATTCACCAACACCTTTGAAAACTTATCGGGTATTTCGAACCTGCCGGGCTTGGCCACACAACGCTTGATGGAAAAAGGCTTCGGGTACGGCGGTGAGGGGGATTGGAAGACCGCAGCGATGACTCGCATTATGAAAGTGATGGGGCAAGGCCGAGTGGGCGGAACATCGTTCATGGAAGACTACACCTACAACTTTGGTCAGCAAAGCCAAGTGCTCGGCGCTCATATGCTGGAAGTTTGCCCTTCCATTGCTCAAGACAAGCCAAAGATTGAAATTCATCGTCACACTATTGGCTGCAAATGCGACACTGCTCGTATGATGTTCAGCGGAAAAGCGGGGCCTGCGGTAAACGTATCTTTGATTGATCTTGGAAATCGCTTTCGCATGATAGTCAATACGGTCGATACTCAAGCTCCACCACAATCGCTACCTAAATTACCCGTGGCGCATGCGTTATGGACGCCGCAACCCAACCTTGAGACGGCAGCCGCAGCATGGATCCATGCGGGTGGCGCGCATCATACCGTATACAGCCAAGCGGTGAGCGTTGAGATGTTAGCGGATTATGCCGAAATGGCGGGGATCGAAATGGTATTAATCGATAACCAAACCTCCTTGTATCCATTCAAGTCCGCACTCAAAACAAACAGCGTTTATTACCGTTTATCTTCAGGTATTTAAACCCGCGGAACACTCCCTCATCTGAGGGAGTGTTCATTAAGCTATGGTGTGAACATGAATGCTCTTCCTTTATCCACTGGCTTACCATTACTGCGTTATAAAGAGTGGTATTTGGAATTAAAAGCCGATACACCCGATCAATTTCAGCTGTGTTGTGAGGATAAACCTGTATTCGTTGGGCAGCTTGAGCTGATCAACAATGGGCTTATCATTGATATGCGCTCTGTGGTTTGGCATTTCAGATCTAAGCAAAACCATTTAGAGCAGTGGTGCAACATTCAGCTTAACGAAACACTCTCATTGAGTATGACTTACACCTTTTTTCAAGGTGCATTGGTGATTGATTATCTTGCGCGAAACAGCATCCCAACTCGGCTTGATATTCGACATCACATTACTCAAACCGACGTTAGCCACCAACTGGCCACGCAACCTGAAGACATCATCTCTTCGATTAAAGGTTGGCAAAGAAAACGTAATGACCAACCCAGTGAATACTTAATCGAACCCGTAGGACATGGCTTCTGTGAGGCTTTTTCTGCGACCCAATGGATAGTCTTAGATGAAAAGTGTGAACTGAAAAATCGTACTTAACGGAGAGGTTGCTTACACTACACGTAAATTACAGTGAATATTGCCCCCATGCAGAATAACCCTCTAAAACCTGGATATAACTTTAATGCTCATTTAGTGGCTGGACTAACGCCAATTATTGAGGGAGATGAACTGGATTTTACGATTGATCGACCTAATGGCATGAAAGGTTTTATTGTCAATTTTACGAGCAAAGGCGAGGGAACCATTTTTTATGGCGAAGATGAGTTTCACGTGAAACCTGGAGACTTACTTCTTTTCCCTCCAACAGCGGCTCACTATTATCATCGAAAAAAAGATTGTGCTTCTTGGTTTCACCGTTGGGTTTATTTTCGGCCACGAGCCTTTTGGCATGACTGGCTAACATGGCAACAGCAAAAAAATGGCGTCTACTTAACGCAAGGGTTGGATGAGAATACCATTCGCTATATTGAAAACCTGTTTATCGATATTGAATACACTTCAAAACAAGATGTCCCTTATCGAAATGATTTATCGATTAACTTGCTCGAACAATTATTGATTAGATGTAAGACACTGCAACCGGATGTCGTCAGCAAACCGCTTGACCCTAGGGTGGTGGAAGCGATGAATTATATGACGCAAAACCTCAATCAAGACTTCACTATCGAGGATGTTTCGGCCCATATCTGTTTATCACCATCGCGTTTAGGCCACCTATTTCGTTCTGAAATGGAGATGACCATAACCCAATGGCGCGACGACCAAAGGATCAGCCGAGCCAAACAATTACTGGTCACGTCTAACTACTCGGTCAATCACATTGGTCGAATTGTGGGCTATTCAGACCCACTCTATTTTTCTCGTGTTTTTAAACGTAAGGCCGGTGTGAGCCCTAAGATTTACCGCGATCAAATTACTTTGTAAACCTATGCAATCTGTCCGTTTGGGCTTTTCGTCAATTTGGGTCGCTGTCATTGAGTGATCGTTTTAGGCGTTTTAAACTGCTGCACGACAAGCCCTGTGATGATCAGCACTAAACCAATCAGAGTGGTGGGGTGAATAGTTTCGCCAATAATAGTAGCCAGCAACAGCAGTGAGATGAAAGGTGAAGCAAAAATGAGATTGCTGATCCTTGCGGTGTTGGCCGTGAGTTTTAATGCACTCAACCACAGCACGAAGGTGATCCCCATTTCAAACAAGCCGACATAAGTTACCGCGCTCCACCCTTTAATCGTAATCTGATGCCAGCTTGCACCTTCATAACAACTTAAACCAATCGCAAAAGGGATGGCGATCAAAAATCCCAGTAAAACGCCAATCACGGGGTCGGCGGTGTTTTTGGTATTAAGAATCCAGTAGCCAGCCCAAAGAAGCGTTGATAATAGTGCCAGCCCAACACCCAGCGGGCTATCAAACTGCATGGCTAAAATATCACCCTTAGTCGCGATAACCACCACACCAAAATAGCTCAGTGCACACGCTATCCAATCTTGTTTACGAATGGTTTGTCCTAAAAATACAGCGGCCATCAGTGTCAGGGTTATGGCCCAACTGTAGTTGATTGCTTGCGCTTGAGAGGCGGGCAGCAGTGAGTAAGCCTTAAACAGAATGAGGTAGTATGCGAGAGGGTTAATTAAGCCCAACAATAAGTAATACCAAGGGTTAGCGAGAAAGGTACTCACCACTTGGTTGAGCTTGCCTTGCAGCGCGCAAATGCCCAGCAGTACGCACCCAGAGACAGCACTCGCAACCGTCAGCATCTGGATCGGCGTAAATTCAGCCAGCGTAAGTTTGAAAGCCGTGGCAACCGTTGACCACAATAATACGGCAGATAAGCCAAAGCCGAGTGCGCGTCGTTCGTCCATGAATCCTCGTTAGAATAATTGTTGAAATAGTGTTCAGCGGCGCAAGTCTATAGTTTGCTGTTAACTTGTACAAACTGGACATTTATCCAGTATCGAAATACCATTTGTCCATGACTGATAAAATGAGTTAACCCGTTATCATGCAATGGATTATCGAAAATCAAGCGTTAGTGCTTTCAACGTTAGGCAGCGCCGTGCTGAGCGGCTCAGTGGCTGGCTGGTGGGTTAAGCAGAAGCTCAATTTGAAAAGTGAGCTATTACAACAGCAGTTAGAGACTCATCAAGCCCATCATCAGCAGCAGATAATCGAACTCAAACAAGCTTTGCAGCAGGCGCGACAAGAGTTGGATGAGCTGGATGAAGAACGAGATAAAGCCGCATTTGAGCTTAAGCAATCGCACGGGAAATTCATGGCCGCGATGGAAAAGTTGCGCTATTTCGAAGTGGTTAAGCAAGAGCGGCAACAGAGCATGGAAGATGCGCACGCTCTGCGTGAGCAGAAATCGCAACTTGAGGCTCAACTGCGTGAGCAAGAAGCGCGGCATGAACAGCAAATTCAATCGAGCCAAGAAAAACTACAGTTACTTGAACACGCTGAGGAACGCCTAAAGCAGCAGTTTGAGCAGCTAGCCAATCAGTTATTTGAAGTCAAAACCGCGAAAGTGGATCAGCAGAACCGTCAAAGTTTGGAAGGGCTACTTTCTCCACTGAAAGAGCAGCTCGAAGGGTTTAAAAAGCAGGTCAATGACAGCTTCAATCACGAAGCGAAAGAGCGCCATACGTTGGTTCATGAATTGAAAAACTTACAACGCCTCAATGAACAGATGGCGCAAGAGGCACTCAATTTGACCCAAGCGCTGAAAGGCGACAATAAACAGCAAGGCAATTGGGGCGAAGTGGTTCTCGCGCGGGTGCTGACCGAATCAGGCCTGCGTGAAGGGCATGAATATCACACTCAAGTCAGTTTGCAAAACGAGGCGGGTAAGCGTTATCAACCCGATGTAATTGTCAATTTACCACACGATAAGCAGGTGGTGATTGACTCGAAAATGGCGCTGGTGGCTTATGAGCGTTATTTCCATGCTCAAACTGAAAGTGAACGTGCTCGCGCATTAAGTGAGCATTTACTTGCACTGCGCGCCCATATAAAAGGACTTGGTCAGAAAGATTATCATCAGCTCAAAGGGCTACAAAGTTTGGATTACGTGCTGATGTTTATTCCCGTCGAACCTGCATTCCAAGTGGCGATTCAAGCTGATCCCAGCTTGGTAAAAGAGGCGATGGAGCAAAATATTTTGCTGGTTAGCCCAACCACCTTGTTGGTTGCGCTGCGTACGATCGATAATTTATGGCGTAATGATCGACAAAACCAGAACGCGAAGTTGATCGCTGAGCGGGCCAGCAAATTGTACGATAAATTACGCTTGTTTATGGAGGACATGGAAGGGCTTGGTGGCGCGTTAGACCGTGCAAACCAAAACTATCAAGGGGCGATGAATAAGCTCGCGACAGGGCGTGGCAACGCACTGCGTCAAGCCGAAAGTTTTAAACAACTTGGCGTCGAGATAAAACGTTCCATAAACAGCGAATGGGTCGAACAAGCACAAAATGAGGCATGGGCAGACAGTGCGGTGGAAAATGCACCTTTAGTAGAAAGACATCACGCTGAGGATAAAGTAAACTGATCGCTCGCAGTCGCCTTTAACAACACAGTGCTGCCCAAGAGGAACCTTCATGACGGATACCAGCGTGCAATCAAAAACAGCATTAGAGACACAAAATACCACTCACTTTGGTTTTGAAACCGTAGCGAAAGAAGAGAAAGTCGCCAAAGTCGCGCAAGTTTTTCACTCGGTTGCGGCCAAATACGACATGATGAATGACCTGATGTCTGGTGGCATTCATCGCTTATGGAAGCGTTTTACCATTGATTGCAGTGGCGCTCGCCCGGGCCAACGTATTTTGGATCTTGGTGGTGGTACGGGCGATCTAACCGCCAAATTTTCACGCATTGTGGGCGAAAAAGGTCATGTTATTCTGGCTGACATCAACAACTCGATGCTCAATGTCGGACGCGATAAATTGCGTGATAAAGGTGTAGTGGGCAACGTACATTACGTGCAAGCCAACGCCGAAGAACTGCCTTTTCCTGATAACTATTTCGACTGCATCACCATCAGTTTTTGCCTGCGTAATGTGACGGACAAAGATAAAGCGCTGAGCTCGATGTTCCGCGTTTTAAAACCGGGTGGCCGTTTGTTGATACTTGAGTTCTCCAAGCCAGTGCTTGAGCCATTATCCAAAGTATACGATGCGTATTCGTTTCATCTCTTGCCGAAAATGGGCCAAATCATTGCCAATGATGCCGACAGCTACCGCTATCTTGCGGAATCTATCCGTATGCATCCCGATCAAGAAACCTTAAAAGGGATGATGGATCAGGTTGGTTTTGAGCAAACGAGTTACTACAACTTAACGGGCGGTATTGTTGCGCTGCACCGTGGTTACAAATTCTAAGGATTGGGCATGCCGTTTGAGCCTTTAGTTACCGCCGCGATTGAGACCACACTCAACACCTTAATTCAAGACGATCCTGAGTTGGTGCGCCGATTATCACGCCTGAAAGGGCAAGTCATCCAAGTGCATCTCAAAGAGTTCAATAAAACGCTGACCTTCATTTTTAGCCAGCAAATTGATGTGTTAGCGGCTTACGAAGGCGAGTCGAATTGCTACCTGTCGCTCAATGTTTCCATTTTGCCCGAGCTACGCGAGCAAGCGAACATCACCCAACTGATCAAACAAGATAAGTTGGTGCTGGAGGGCGATATTCAACTGGCGCAAAAATTTGCCCAGTTGATCACCGATTGCAAGCCGGATGTTGAAGAGTGGTTGTCACGCCTGACGGGTGATGTGCTGGCTCACGCTTTAGTGCAGGGTGTGAAAGACATAGGCCAAGCGCTGCAATCACAACGAAGCAAGCATCAAAACCACCTCAGCCAAGTGTTAACGGAAGAGTGGCGTTTATTACCTAGCTCGCTCGAGGTGGCCTATTTTTGTGACCAAGTGGATGATCTCAATAGCCAAGCGGCGCGTATCGAAGCCAAAATTCAACACTTGTTGGAGCAAGCATGACGCCAACTGAACTCAAGCGGTTGTACCGAATTATCAAAGTACAATTGGAATATGGTCTAGATGAACTGTTGCCAGAACATCAACTCACCAAAGCGCCAATATTAGCGCGCAAAGGATTGTTCTGGATTAAAAATCAGCATGCGGACAAACCATTAGGTGAGCGCTTGCGCTTAGCCTTGCAAGAGCTTGGTCCAGTGTGGATTAAGTTTGGTCAGATGATGTCAACGCGGCGTGACCTGTTTCCACCGCACATCGCAGACCAACTTGCGTTACTGCAAGATAAAGTCGCTCCGTTTGATGGTGTACTTGCTAAAACTCAGATGGAAAAAGCGTTGGGCGGCGCTTTAGAAACTTGGTTTGATGAATTTGATATTGAACCACTTGCTTCTGCGTCGATTGCTCAAGTCCATACCGCCAAACTCAAATCATCTGGCCGGGAAATCGTACTCAAGGTGATTCGGCCAGATATTCGGCCAGTGATTGATGCCGATATCAAACTCATGTATCGCATGGCGAAAATTGTTGCCAAAGCATTACCTGAAGCAAGGCGACTGAAGCCCGTTGAAGTGGTACGTGAATACGAAAAAACTCTCCTTGCTGAACTCGACCTACGCCGAGAAGCAGCCAACGCCATTCAACTGCGTCGTAACTTTGAAAATAGTGAAGAGTTATACATTCCAGAGATAATTCCTGACTTTAGTAATGAAACTGTCATGGTTTCTGAGCGAATATACGGCATTCAAGTTTCTGATATTGAAGGTTTAGCGGCCAACGGCACTAATATGAAGTTGCTTGCTGAACGCGGGGTGAGCGTGTTCTTTACCCAAGTGTTCCGCGACAGTTTTTTCCATGCCGATATGCACCCGGGCAATGTCTTTGTTAATCCCGCGCATCCTGACAATCCACAATGGATTGGCTTAGATTGTGGTATTGTCGGTACCTTAAACAGTGAAGATAAACGTTATTTAGCCGAAAACTTCTTAGCTTTTTTCAACCGAGATTACCGCCGAGTGGCACAATTGCACGTTGATTCTGGTTGGGTTCCACGTGAAACCAACATCGATGAATTTGAGTTTGCTATTCGCGTGGTCTGTGAGCCAATTTTTGCCAAGCCATTGTGCGAAATCTCATTTGGTCATGTGTTGCTAAACTTGTTTAACACGGCTCGTCGCTTCAATATGGAAGTGCAGCCGCAATTGGTCTTGTTGCAAAAAACGCTATTGTATGTCGAAGGGTTAGGGCGTCAGCTTTATCCTCAATTGGACTTGTGGCAAACCGCTAAACCATTTTTAGAAAAATGGATGATGAACCAAGTTGGGCCGCAAGCGTTTATCCGTGCAGTAAAAGAGCGAGCTCCGCTTTGGGCTGAAAAATTACCTGAATTGCCAGAGCTGCTTTACGATAGCCTCAAACAAGGTAAAGCAATGAACCAAAGGTTGGATCAGTTGTACCAAGGTTATCTAGCCAGTAAGCGTCAACAGGCAACAGGAAAGTTTTTATTTGGTATTGGCGCCACTTTGGTCGTATGCTCGGCGATATTAGTGACCAGTGCTTATCAGCCGTTTGCAATAACCAGTGCGATTGCAGGTGTTGTATTTTGGCTACTCAGTTGGAGTGCTTACCGTCGTTAAGCGGTCTTTTATTTGAAATCAATTTGTTGAGAAATTCCTGAGGTGTAGAGAATGGGTGGTATCAGTATTTGGCAACTTCTAATTATTGCCGTGATTGTTGTATTACTATTTGGAACCAAGAAACTGCGTGGTATCGGTAGCGATCTCGGTGGTGCGGTTAAGGGGTTCAAAAAGGCGATGAGCGATGAAGAGCCAGCCAAGAAAGACGCAGATTTTGAACCTAAAAATATAGAGCAGCAGAAGACAGAAGCGACTGCTGAGACTAAAAAAGATAAAGAGCAGGCCTAACACGTGTTTGATATCGGTTTTTGGGAGCTGGTATTAATATCGGTTGTCGCGTTGGTCGTTCTTGGCCCTGAGCGTTTACCTCATGCTATTCGCAGTGTGGCAAAATTTGTTAGCACAGCAAAGAACATGGCGAACAGTGTCAAAGATGAATTAGCACATGAGCTCAAAATTCAAGAGCTGCAAGAAAACTTGCGTAAAGCAGAGCAAATGGGAATGGAAAATTTATCTCCAGAGCTGAAATCTTCTGTGGATCAGCTCAAGCAGGCTGCGCAAGATGTACAACGCCCTTATGCGAACTCATCGCCCTCTGAAACAAAAACAGAGCACGATGAACAAAGCGTTGAAGTGATTCCCGCTACAACGATTTCGTCGCCTGAAACGGCCGATAAGAAAGCCGACTCATCTCTGTAGGAGGAGTTATTGTTACCACTGTAACTCCTCCTCTTATGCTCTATTTATACGAGGTTCGATATGTCTTCCGTTGAGCAGACACAGCCTTTAATCAGTCACTTGCTAGAACTACGCGATCGTTTATTGCGTTCAATAGCTGCGGTGATCGTGATTTTTATCGGCTTAGTCTATTTCTCTAGCGACATCTACGATTTTGTCTCCAAACCATTGGTTGAGCGTTTGCCTGAAGGGGCGACGATGATTGCGACCGATGTTGCCTCGCCCTTTTTCACGCCACTCAAACTTACTTTGATCGCGTCTGCTTTTCTCGCGGTGCCTTTTATCCTTTATCAAATCTGGGCCTTTGTCGCTCCAGGTTTGTATAAGCATGAACGCCGTTTAGTCATGCCATTGATGTTTTCAAGCTCATTGTTGTTCTATTGCGGTGTGGCGTTTGCGTACTTTGTGGTATTTCCACTGGTGTTTGGCTTTTTTACGGCCATCTCTTTAGGCGGTGTTGAGTTTGCAACGGACATTGCCAGTTATCTCGATTTTGTGCTTGCGCTCTTTTTCGCTTTTGGTATCGCCTTTGAGGTTCCCGTCGCCATCATTTTACTGTGTTGGACGGGGGCGACGACACCGAAAACCTTGAGTGAGAAAAGGCCTTATATCGTGGTTGGGGCATTTGTGGTGGGTATGTTACTGACGCCGCCTGATATGGTGTCGCAAACCTTGCTCGCCATTCCGATGTGTTTATTGTTTGAGGTTGGACTTTTCTTTGCTCGTTTTTATGTGCGCAAAGATGAGGAAGAGCCGGAAGATGAAAGTCATTAATACATGAAAAAAGCGGCGAATAGCCGCTTTTTTTTGTACCTATGATAGTGGACTATTTAATCTTCAAAAGATAACCGCACTGAGAGCATCGATAGACTTCCTTGATGCCCAGCAGTTTTTGCCAGAAGGTTCGATGTTGACGTTGTAAGTGATTACCATGTTCACACATATTAGCCACGTTTATGTATTAAAATTTTGCCGCATACTATAGTGTTTGTGTGATTATTTTTGTGATATAGATCACGCTGATGTGTATGTCATTCTATCTATAGTTCTATAAATTATAATTTAAACAGTGAGTTAGCATTAGTGTTTGTAATGTTATTCACCTCAACCAACGAGAGTTCGGTGAGTTCTGCGATGCGTTTGGCAACTAGCGTTGTGTAAGCTGGTTCGTTGCGCTTACCTCTGTGAGGGACAGGGGCTAAATAGGGACAATCTGTTTCTAGCAGAACAAAGTTCATATCGAGATGCGGTAATACTTTATCCATACCGCCATTTTTAAACGTTGATACACCACCAATCCCAAGATGAAACCCTAGCTCATTAATGGCTTTAGCTTCTTCAAGCGTGCCGCCAAAACAGTGGAATACACCGCTAAGTGAGCCATCTTGCTCTTTTTCCAGCAGTTGTAGAGTTTGAGTGATGGAATCACGGGTGTGGATGACAACAGGCAAATCGCGCTCTTTGGCCCAATTAAGTTGAGTGACGAAAGCCATCTCTTGTTCGGCCTGAAAGGTTTTGTCCCAATACAGATCAATGCCAATTTCACCAATGGCGATAAAGGGGTGTTTATCTAGCCAAGATTCGATAACCGTTAGCGTTTGCTTCACATTTCCATCCACATAGCATGGGTGCAGCCCCATCATCGATCGGCAAAGTTCAGGGTAAGCCGCTTCGGTTTTAAGCATAGGCTCAATGGAGGCAAGATCGATATTGGGCAACAAAATAGCCTCAATGCCCTGCGCTTTAGCGCGTTGCACGACCTCATCTCGATCGTGATCAAATTCAGTGGCATAAATGTGAGCGTGAGTGTCAATCATGGTGTATCTCGATAAACAGAGAATGGGAGAACAGTATACGGAAGTGTGAGCCTGAGGTCATTTTTCTGATTTTTGTCGATTGCCGCTAGCGTCAAAAAGCGAGAGTGATATGATTTCGCCACACTTGAGCGATAGCGGTAGTGAAGAAAGAATGCTTTCTCACACCGCGTATAAACAAGGAGAAGAGAGTGTCAGTATCCATTCAAGGTCAGTTCCCAGGGCGTCGCATGCGTCGCTTACGCAAGCATGATTTTAGCCGCCGTTTGATGGCTGAGAATCAGTTATCGGTTAATGATTTAATTTATCCCATGTTTATTTTGATGGGTAAAGATCGCCGCGAGCCAGTGGAGTCTATGCCCGGTATTGAGCGTCTCTCTATCGACTTAATGCTCGAAGAAGCGCTGTATTTGGCTAATCTCGGCGTGCCAGCCATCGCACTTTTTCCAGTGGTTAACCAAGATGCTAAAAGTTTGTGTGCTGCTGAAGCGCATAATCCTGACGGCTTAGTGCAACGTGCGGTGAAATTATTAAAAGAGCATATACCACAAATGGGTGTCATTACCGACGTCGCGCTGGATCCTTTCACGACCCATGGCCAAGATGGCATCATCGATGAAAGTGGCTATGTGATGAATGATGAGACCACCGAGGTGTTGATCAAACAAGCGCTGTCTCACGCTGCAGCCGGTGCCGATGTGGTTGCCCCTTCCGATATGATGGATGGACGAATTGGTAAGATCCGCGAAGCGCTTGAAGAGGCGGGTTTTATTCACACACAGATCATGGCTTACTCTGCGAAATACGCGTCATGTTATTACGGCCCATTCCGCGATGCGGTTGGTTCCTCTTCGAACCTGAAAGGGGGAGACAAGAAAAACTATCAGATGGATCCGGCCAACAGCGATGAAGCCATTCACGAAGTGGCGATGGATATCAATGAAGGGGCTGACATGGTGATGGTGAAGCCCGGCATGCCATACCTTGATGTGGTGCGCCGCGTGAAATCTGAATTACAAGTTCCTACGTTTGCGTATCAAGTGTCTGGCGAATATGCGATGCATAAAGCGGCCATTTTAAATGGTTGGCTTAAAGAACGTGAAACCGTAATGGAGTCATTATTGTGCTTTAAACGCGCTGGGGCAGACGGCATTTTAACCTATTTTGCTAAAGACGTTGCGCAGTGGCTGGCAGAAGATAACGCCAAAACGGCACAATATTTACATCAAGATAACTAAGTTGTGAATTTAGGCAGGGGAGCGAATTTTGCTATCTATTTGAAAATCAATTAAAAAAAGATTTCATGAAATAGATGGTTAGGTGTTTTTAGCATGATTAGAAAATAAATGAGATTTTTTCTCATTTAGGGGTGATAATTAAATGAGAATCATTATTATTAACCATGTCTTAGGGAATGGCGAAGTTCACAAGGACGTCGAGTTTACGATTAACGAATTGCTAGGTGTTAAAAGTAACAAGACAAATTGGCGACGAACTTGCGCAAGTTCTTTTTGACACGACATTGCTCACATTGCTTCCAGTGTAATTTATAGCTTTATCGTAAGGCTGAATGAATCACTTCACTTAGTTTTACCTGTTTTTGCTAGGCGACATCCTCGGGTGTCGCTTTTTTTATCGCTCATTTTCAAGAGGATGCTTTTGTTGTGAATAAAAGGCCATCGATAGTCTTTTCCACAATCAATGATCGTAAAAAGATCATGATAGGAATGTTCGATCTTTGTTTTATTCATTTATAAACAATAAGTTAATTCCATTGTTTTCCTCGTTAATCACTGTTTAATAACCAGTGGATAAAAACTATGAACAGAGTTATCCACAGAATGTCATTTGCGGTGGTGGACAAATCAGCAAAATGTTTCGTTGCTCAAGGTGCATTGGCGTGGAATCCTCAAGACAGTCATGGCATCCTTAGTCATTACATTTCGTACTCGCTTTGGATTGCAAAAGACTATGGCTCGCATACCTGACAACCCGTTCATTCTGATTGATGGCTCTTCTTACCTTTACCGTGCATTTCATGCCTACCCAGGCACCATGAGTAATGGCGAAATTCCAACTAATGCTGTCTATGGCGTGGTCAATATGCTCCGTAGCATGATGCGCCAGTTTTCCGCTGAGCGTATGGTGGTTATTTTTGACGCGAAAGGAAAAACCTTCCGCGATGATATGTACCCACAATACAAAGCTAACCGTCCACCAATGCCTGATGATCTACGTTGCCAGATTGAGCCGTTGCACAATGTTATCCGTGCGATGGGGCTACCGCTGATATCGATTGAAGGTGTCGAAGCCGATGACGTGATTGGTACGCTAGCCTCTCAAGCATCACAAGCCGGCATGCCAGTGCTGATCAGCACTGGTGATAAAGACATGGCACAGCTAGTGGACGAGAATGTCACCTTGATCAATACCATGACGAATGTGGTACTTGACCGTGAAGGGGTGATTGAAAAATTCGGTATCCCTCCTGAGCTTATCATCGATTATCTGGCCTTGATGGGCGATAAAGTCGATAACATTCCTGGTGTACCGGGTGTCGGTGAGAAAACAGCGATTGCGTTACTACAAGGCATTGGCAGCCTAGAGCAAATTTACGATAACCTCGATAAAATTGCGCAATTGGGTTTTCGCGGCTCTAAAACCATGGCGCAAAAACTGGCGGATAACCGTGAAAACGCTTTTCTCTCTTACCAATTAGCCACCATCAAGCTGGATGTCGCTTTGGAAGAGAAACCAGAAACCTTGTGCAAAACCCAGCCCAATATTGATGAGTTGATTAAACTTTATGGTCAGCTCACGTTTAAATCTTGGTTAACAGAATTACTGGATGGTGGTAATGGGGTGATTGACGCTGATGAAAAAGTGGGTGCGGTAAACACTTCTTCTTCACAAGCAAGGGAGATGGATACAACCGCCGCCACGATTGATCGCAGCCAATATCAAACTATTTTAGATGAAGAGACGTTTAATGCTTGGTTAGAAAAACTGAAAGCGGCAGAAGTGTTTGCGTTTGATACGGAAACCGACAGCCTCGATTATATGGTAGCGAATTTAGTTGGCCTCTCTTTTGCGACCGAAGAGGGCGTTGCAGCGTATGTTCCTGTTGCGCATGACTATCTTGATGCACCAAAGCAACTGGACCGTGATTGGGTACTCGCCCAACTTAAACCCATTTTAGAAGATGAAAGCCAAGCCAAAGTGGGGCAGAACCTAAAATACGATGCCAGCATTGTTGCGCGTTACGGTATCAATATGAAAGGCATCAAGCACGATACGATGCTCGCATCTTATGTGTACAACAGCGTCGGTGGCAAACATGATATGGACAGTTTGGCGCTACGATTCTTGCAACACAGCTGTATTTCATTTGAACAGGTGGCGGGCAAAGGTAAAAACCAACTGACCTTCAACCAAATTGAACTTGAGCAAGCGGCACCGTACGCTGCGGAAGATGCTGATGTGACTTTGCGACTTCATCACCGTTTGATGAGTCATATTGAGCAAGATGAGAAGCTCAATCGCATCTACCAACAGATAGAAGTACCTCTTGTTCCCGTGTTGTCACGTATGGAACGCACAGGCGTGATGATTGATGATATGTTGCTTGGCGCGCAATCGCATGAAATCGCTGCTCGTTTAGAGCAACTAGAACAGCAAGCGTTTGATATCGCGGGTCAACCTTTCAACCTAAGCTCACCAAAACAGCTGCAAACCATTTTGTTTGAACAGATGGGGCTACCGGTGATTAAGAAAACGCCAACAGGTACACCTTCCACCAATGAAGAAGTACTGCAAGAGTTGGCACTCGACGGTTATCCTCTGCCTAAAGTAATCATTGAACATCGTGGTTTAGCTAAGTTGAAATCAACCTATACCGATAAACTGCCTAAAATGATCAACCCAACCACAGGGCGAGTGCATACCTCGTATCACCAAGCTGTAACCGCCACTGGTCGTTTGTCTTCAACCGATCCAAATTTGCAAAACATTCCGATCCGTAACGAAGAAGGGCGTCGGATCCGTCAAGCCTTTATCGCTCCTCATGGCTGGAAAATTCTGGCCATCGATTACTCGCAAATTGAGCTGCGGATTATGGCGCACCTATCCGGCGATAAAGCGCTGCTTGAAGCATTCCAGCAAGGGAAAGATATCCATGCAGCGACCGCGGCTGAAATTCTTGGAGTGAGTATTGAGCAAGTCAGCAGTGAGCAACGTCGCCGTGCGAAAGCGGTTAACTTTGGTTTGATTTACGGGATGAGCGCCTTTGGTTTAGCCAAGCAGCTCGGCATTCCTCGTTATGAAGCCCAAGAATATATGGATAAATACTTTGAGCGTTATCCTGGTGTGATGCAATACATGGAAGATACACGCTCTACGGCTAGTGAACTTGGCTATGTTGAAACTTTATTTGGTCGCCGTTTGCATCTGCCTGAAATTAAATCGCGTAATGGGATGCGCCGCAAAGCCGCTGAACGTGCTGCGATCAATGCTCCAATGCAAGGTACGGCTGCGGATATCATCAAAAAAGCGATGCTATTAGTCGATGCTTGGATTGAGGAGCATGGACAGGGACGCGTTAAACTCTTGATGCAAGTGCACGATGAACTGGTGTTTGAGGTGCAAGAGACGGCTTTAGCCGAAATTGAAATTAAAGTACAACAATTGATGGAATCAGCGGCAACGCTAGCGGTGCCATTGGTCGCGGATACTGGTCATGGAGACAACTGGGATCAGGCGCATTAGTTGTTTTTTAAGCAGAATTAGCTAATTTATATGAGCCGACGCACAAATGTCGGCTTT
>NZ_CAWNHY010000156.1:0-3747 GCF_963874335.1 Vibrio sp. V10_P2A27P122
AAGTTGGCAGCTATTCATATGTATAGCTGCCAGATAATATCAAAAACTCTAGGTTTCTATGTTAGTTCTAATAACTATAAATTAGAGAACTTCACCATTACTATTAATAACACTTTGGTACCAATAAAAGCTTTTCTTCGGAATTCTCTTCAAATCCCTTAAGTCACTATCAGTACGGTTGACGAAAACAAAACCATAGCGTTTCTTAAACCCGCTACTAGTACTTATTAAATCGATGTATGACCACGGACAATAACCAAATAATTTTACACCATCCGAAATCGCTAGTTTGCACTGTTTTATGTGGTCTCGTAAGTAGTGTATTCGATAATCATCATTCACTTCACCCCGAGAGTCGACATCATCTAGCCCTCCAACTCCATTTTCAGTGATCAGTATGGGTAAATGATATCTATCATTTAACTCGTTAAGTAGAGTCCGTAATCCAACAGGGTCAATTTCCCATTCCCAAGGTGTTTTCTTTAAGTATGGGTTGTCTTTTCCTTGATACAGCCCAGGCCTTTTCTCATGTTTAGATTCGCCATCTGTCCCGTCAAAATTAAGAACCCTTTCACTAGCGTCCTCATTCTCGGGGCATGCAGCTACAGCCTTACTACTATAATAATTCAAGCCTATAAAGTCTGATTTGGCACTAGCAATGATTTCCATATCACCATCTTCAATAGTAGGTGCACAATCATTTTCAACCATGTAAGCCCAAACATTTTCTCTATACTTCCCATGACAATATAGATCCATAAATAGCCAGGTATGGAAATCATTTGCCTCACGAGCAGCAAGAATGTCATCTGGATGGCAACTGTATGGGTAATTGGGTGCAATTCCAATAGCTGGACCGATTTTAGCTTCAGGCAATAATTCTCTACATAAATGAATCGCTTGAGCATGAGCTAGCATCATGTTGTGATTTAACTGATACTTCTGCTGCTCTTTAGTTTTATTGCTATTCGGGTCTAGTTCAACAAGGTATGGCAGCAAGAACATGTTGCTTTGCTCATTAATCGTCAACCAGTATTTAACCCTATCACCAAACTCAGTAAACAATGCATGACAATAACTTTTGAAATCATCGATAATTGATCTGCTACACCAACCAGCATATTTATTTTGAAGTGCTAGTGGCATGTCAAAATGAAAAATCGTTACAATAGGTTCAATGTCATTAGCAAGTAGTTCGTCAATCAAATCGTTATAAAACTTAATTCCTTCCGGATTTATATCCCCAGTTCCATCTGGAATAACTCTACTCCACGAAATCGAGAAACGATAAGCTTTCATCCCAAGTTGTTTCATTAAGGCAACATCATCCCGGAAATGATGATAATGGTCAGATGCAATGCTGGTATCGGCATAGTTCGGATTGATGTTGAGGTCAACTGTAGATAATTTTCGCCCATACAGTTCATGAGCGCCTTCTACCTGGTATGCGGCAGTTGAGGCTCCCCAGAGAAAATTCTCTGGGAAGTTTTTAGCATTTTTGTATATCAAGCTGAAACCTCTTCATTAACCATTTTTTTAGTTGCATTATCTTTCACTTTAGCATTAGCAGCAGCTTCTAACTCCTGCTCTTCTATAATTTTCGCTTTCTCTGAAACTTTGAAGAATGGATAATAAACACAAACCGAAATCAAAATGGATATTGCTTGCCAAACCACGGCTCTGATATCACCACCAGTAGATAGATAACCACTTAATAGAGGAGGAGTAGTCCAAGGAATGGCAACAACTACTTTTCCAATTAAACCGTAATACATTAAGCCGTAGGTCGCTGCTTGTAGAATTACAGGTGTTAACACGTAAGGTAGAATAACTACAGGGTTTAACATAATTGGGAAGCCAAATACTAACGGTTCATTTATATTAAATACTGTCGGAGGAGTACAGATTTTGCTAAGTGAACGGTATGTTTTACTGCGCGAACCCAACATAAGAATCACTAAACCAACAGTAGCTCCGGTACCACCTAGCCATAAATTAAAATAGAAGAAACCATAAGCTGTTACATGTGGGATTGTTTCTCCAGCAGCAAATGCCGCAGAGTTGTTAGCTAAATATCCCAATAATACAGGATAGACAATACCAGCAAAAATATTATCGCCATTAATGCCACATACCCAAATAAGTGATGTGAAAAATGTTAGGATAAGAATACCTGGAAGGGTATCCAACCCAAATACTAATGGAGATAAAATACGTTCAATTAATAAGTTAACATCGAAGTTTAGAAAAACTCGAACAAACCATAAGAATGTAATAAATACTAGAGCTGGAACAATTACTGTAAAGGAGTCTGATACATAACTAGGAACACCTTTAGGCATTTTTATTGTTATTTTACGTTTATAGAAGAATACAATAGTTTCTGCACATAACAATCCAACAGCAATAGCTGTAAATAAACCAGACGCACCAAAATTTGAAGTCATAACACTGAAGTCTTCGGTATTAACTTGTAATACCAAAAAGCCTACAAGTGCTGTAACGCTAGTACCAATTGGATCTATCTTGTGGACAACTGCCATGTGGTAACCGATGCTGGCAACAGCAATGAGGGATATCATGCCGAATGTCATGGTATTACCAACATTAATCATACCAGCATATGGTTCAATCAAATCCGTCCATGCTTCAGATGGAAAGCTAGCTATTACCGTAAAAATACTACCGATAATAATAAACGGTATAATCATCATCATCCCATTACGTACGGCTTGCATATATCGGTTTTCACCAAGTGCAACCATAATAGGAACAAATTTATTTTGAAAGAAAATTGAAAGTTTGTTCATTGTTCAGTCCTTTATAAAAAGATGGTGGGGTACATCACCATCTTTTTTGATAATTAATATCAGTCTCAGGAGATATGGGGGTATAAATATTAATTATCCCAATAGGTTTTTTGCGTGCTGTACAATTTCAGCACCATTTTGCATTGCATAATCCATTGGGTTAATTGAATCTACAGGAATATTCAATTCTTTTGTTGCTTTTTCTGCTTCAGGTTTTTTATATCTAATCTGAGGCCCAAGCAAGATAACATCATATTTTTCATAGACTTCATAAAAAGTATCAAAAGATTTTGCTTCAATAACAAAAGTTTCTTTTTCTTCTGGTGTTAAGCTATTAAACATAGCTTCTGCTACTAAACTTGTAGATGCACCAGCGCCACAACATAGAAGTATTTTCATTTTATTCCCCTTTTAATTCAGATAATTGTTTTTTTATTTCAGCTAATTCTTCGTGGACTGCAATAAATTCTTCCGAGACTTCTCGTGCTAACAAGGCTGTCATCAGGTGATCTTGAGCATGAATCAAAGTAATGGAAATATTGACTAGCTCTCCACAAGCTTCTTTACGAATTAGATCTGTTTGTATTTTATGTGCTAATAACGCACTTTCTTTCGAATTAGCTAAACAGTTTTTTGCTTCTTGGAACTTTTTCTCTTTTGCTAAACCAATTGCTTCAAAAGAACAGCTACGAGCTTCACCCGCGTTGACGATGAGTTCCATATATAAATTTTGAATCTCTTCAATATCGGAATTGATTGCTTTTAGTTCGGTCATATCTACCTCTGGGTGATAAAAATATTTATTGTTAGTTATACCTTGAACACCAATTTTCCTGGCATATACACTTACATTGCTTAAAGCGTGCCAACACACAATATATTAAATAAAATCAACAATTTAAAACATCCTTAAAACAGGGATAACACACTGTATTGT
>NZ_CAWNHY010000157.1:0-3743 GCF_963874335.1 Vibrio sp. V10_P2A27P122
AAAAAAACATCTCACATTTAATACATCTCACCTTTAAGACAAAGTACAAGGCCTTTTGAGTTGAAATCACTTGCTTTGCTATTGATAATTCTGATTGTTCTTAGTTGTGCGGACAAGAAATAGCTCAGATATTGCTGATTGCTATCTCAGAACACTATATTTTCATTTACTTATGATAAAATAACATACCAGAGAGGGACGATTCCTCATGAAGAATTTGAAATATTTCACTATTGCTTTCGGCTTAATTTCGCTTGGAAGTACGGTGGTACAAGCAGCACCAATCGATTCAGAGGCTGAAGGATGTATTATTAGTCGTGAAACTGGTGCTAAATACTGTTTAAAGCCTGGTGAACGATCCGGCTACTCTTTACCGCAGTGGATATATAATCATGCCGTTGATGTGCTGGCACCTAGCGGCATCTCCGTTATGCTTAGCGATTGGGATAATTTGTCATACAACCGCCTAGCAATGTTTGATGGTTATACCGGTAATGATGAACTTAAAAATGTAAAAGCTTATAATGGGCAGATATTAGATTTTTCACATCCTCGTTCAATGCGTGTGCTTGCTTCAGACACGTATCCAGAAGCCTGTATTATTAGTCGTAAGAGTGGGGAGCGTTTTTGTCTCAAAGAAGGAGAGCGCTCAGGTTATTCTCTGCCTGCCTATATTTATGGGCATGAAGTTGATGTGGAAGCTCCGAAAGGTTTAGGGGTTATGCTCAGTGATTGGGATAATCTTTCCTATAATCGCCTTGCAGTTTTTGGTGGTGACACAGCAAACTCTCTGCTCAACGCGGTTAAAGCCTATAATGGTGAAATTCTTGATTTTTCGCATCCTCATTCGATGCGCGTCGTTCCTTATACCAAACCAATAGATGTTATTGAAACAAACTTGAAATGGTCTTGGGAACGTAGCCAGTTCAAACCTGAATTTAATCAGGTTATGGCTACACCAGTGGTTGCACAACTCAATGATGATAATCATGATGGTAAGATAGATAATAATGATGTTGCTGACATAATTGTTGTTACATTTGAAAGTAACAAATATAACGCGGGAGGCATTGTCAGAGCGTTAAGTGGCGTTGATGGTTCTGAACTTTGGTCCTACTCAAATGGCGGTATAATTGCGGATGCTCGCTATACTCCTGCAGTTGCTGATCTTGATAGTGATGGTTTGGTTGAAATCGTTACGACAAGTTTAAATAGTGCATATATCAACGTGCTTGATATTGAAGGTAATATCAAAAAGCAAATCGAGAAGACAAAGACGGGCGGTGGTGCATCAGGCAATATCACTTTAACTGATCTCGATGGTGATTCCTCGGTTGAGATACTTTCTGCCGATGGGGTTTATAACTACGATACGGGTTTAGTATTTTCCCATTCTTGGACGCCATCTTCTATCAGTGGTGATTTTGATGGAGATAAAGTTCAAGAAATATTCATGAATGGTGACCTTTATAAAGCCGATGGTTCTTTAAGCTGGCAATATGATAAGAAAGATTTCGCATGGTTTTCTTCTCTTGTCAATCTTGATGATGATGAATTTCCTGAAGTTGTAGTGTCAGTTCCAGCTTCAGTGGCAACTGCGCAAAATAGCCGATTTGCAGTTTTAGAGCATGACGGTTCGGTGAAGTGGGAAATTAATAGTATGTCTAACCCTGGTGGTGGTGTTCAGGCGATCTCTAACTTCTTAGGTAAGAAAATAACGGAAACTAGTAAGTGGTCTCATGTGTTTGGTTACACAGGACATAGCACCGCATATACGATTTCTGTTAATAATTCTGACCCATTATTTGTTCGTTCTGGGGCCGCTATCGATGCTATTGGGATATCACGTAACGCTATTACTGGCGGTAATGGTGGTAGCTTTAATTCCCCACTTCAATTAAATCAAGTTGCTTCAATTGATATTACGTCGGGTAAGTATTGGTGGGGTGGAGAACATGTATTGGCTCTAGAATTCCATCTAAAAAATGGCTCTACAGTCTTCATGGGTTCCAAACATTATGCCTTTTCTAAAAAAACTGAACGTTTACAGATTCCAGAAAACAGCAGAATCCGTAATATCAAAGCATGGACTGCAGGTTGGTTAATCGATGGTTTGCAATTTGAGATAGTATCAGAGCAGGCTAACAACGATGTTAAAGGTATCGTACATGCTGGCTATACTGCGGTTGATATGTATAACAAAAATGGTGAATTAATTTGGTCTGTACCAAATGATGACCGCACTAGTGGTAAGATTGGCGTTTCTGCTTACGATTTTGATGGTGATGGTGTAGATGAAGTTATCGTTCAAGATCAAATGCGAGTTCGTATTTTAGACGGTCAAACTGGGAATGAAAGAGCTATTATAGCAAACTCTTCAGCGACCTTATGGGAATATCCTATTGTTGTAGATCTTGCTGGTGACAACAATGCAGAACTGATTGTTGTTGCTAATGATTTTGATAAAAACTATGTCGTTAATCATGGTGTGTTTGTTTATGAATCTGCTGATGTATCCAAACCTTGGGCCAATGCAACTCGCATCTGGAACCAGCATGCTTTCCATCTGACGAATGTTACTCAAGATGGTGTAGTGCCTACAAATGCGACACCGAGTTGGTTGAGCCATAATACATACCGTTCGAGTACATTACGTGCAACGGTGGGTGGTGAGTCTCCAATTTGGGGTTACTCAAATACTCAGAAATCGCAACGTGTCGTGACGGCGGATAACCAGATGTATCTGCGTTCTGGTTTTGCGATCGATGCGATCGGCACGACGGCCAATAACTTGGTGGGCGGCCCAGTACAAGGTACTAACGGTGGTGTGCTAAGAGCACCGATTGCTCTTGATCAATTGCAATCCGTGGAAGTTACCTCTGGTCTTTATAACTGGGGTGGTTACCACATAGTGGCGATTAAGTTCACGATGAAGGATGGCTCTAGCGTGTTATTGGGTTCAACCCACTATGCGAGCAACAAAAAAGTTGAAACGTACACTGTGCCGCAAGGTAAACGCATCAAGCAGATTAATGTTTGGACAGGTGGTTGGTTAGTTGAAGGCTTGCAGTTTGTATTCGATTAATTGATATCGTTTTAATTCAATAATTGAAAATCCCTCGAGATAATCGAGGGATTTTTTATTGTATCGAGAAAACCCCCAGCTAGGCTGGGGGTTCCGTAAAGCTTACAGCTATAAGTCAGTTATATAACCCCTTTCAATTTGATAAAAACGTCTTGTGGTCTGGCAACTGCAAGAGTTAATTAAGAATTGAAAGGGGGTCCCAATGGGGGACGAAAAGAGCTTAGCGCACACGCGATGGAATTGTAAATATCATGTAGTTTTTGCACCTAAGTACCGAAGGCAGGTGTTCTATGGTGAGAAACGAAGGGCAGTAGGCGAGATACTTAGAAAACTATGTGAATGGAAAAGTGTGAATATTATTGAAGCGGAGTGCTGCGTAGATCATATTCATATGCTTTTAGAAATACCACCGAAGATGAGTGTTTCATCATTTATGGGGTATTTGAAAGGAAAAAGTAGCCTGATGCTATATGAGCGATTTGGAGATTTGAAGTTCAAGTACAGGAATCGAGAATTTTGGTGTCGAGGGTATTATGTAGATACGGTAGGAAAAAATACCGAGAAGATACAAAGTTACATAAAGCACCAACTAGAGCAGGATAAAATGGGAGAGCAATTATCGATCCCGTACTCAGGTAGCCCGTTTACGGTGTAGTGG
>NZ_CAWNHY010000158.1:0-3739 GCF_963874335.1 Vibrio sp. V10_P2A27P122
GTGTTGTGCCATGTTCAACTTATTTACCGTAAGACCTATCGTTGAAGTGCAGCACAGGTTAACAACATCAATTTAAATCGGAATTTACACAAACATACTGAGAGAGATGTTACCTAATGACTTCTAAATTTTCGTTATGTGCGGTCGGGCTACTGTCAATAAGCAGTATTGCAGTCAGCACTATTGCAACCGCATCAAACCCTAGTGAGATAAACACCCAATTAAAGTGGTCTTGGGAAAGTAGCTCGTTTAAACCTGAGTTTAACCAAGTCATGGCGGCACCTATCGTTGCTCAGTTAAATGATGATAATGGTGACGGAAAAATCGACGAGAATGATATCGCTGATATTATCGTTGTTACTTTTGAAGGTAACAAGTATGCGAAAGGGGGAATAATTAGAGCCCTGAGTGGCGTTGATGGTTCTGAACTTTGGTCATACAATAATGGTGGTGTTATAGCCGATGCTCGCTATTCCCCTGCTATAGCTGATCTTGATGGAGATGGCTTGGTAGAGATTGTTAGCACGAGTCTAGATAGCAAATTCATCAACATCCTTGATGTTAACGGAAATATTAAAAAGCAGATTACTAAAACCAAAACTGGTGGTGGCGCATCAGGAAATATCGCATTAAGCGACCTCAACAACGACTCTTCTGTTGAGATCTTATCGGCTGATGGTGTCTATAACTACGATACTGGGCTATTATTCACCTACGATTGGTCTCCATCACCTATAAGCTTGGATGTGGATGGTGATGGCATACAAGAAGTGTTCTCAAATGGCTCTCTTTATCAAAGTAATGGCGCATTTACTTGGCAGCATCCTACAAACGACCACATTTGGTTCTCAGCCGTTGCTAACTTGGATAATGATAACAAACCTGAGATCATTATCTCAGTACCAGCGTCACTCTCAGCATCACAAAATAGCTCTTTTGCTGTATTAGAAAGTGATGGAAGTGTGAAATGGGAAATTACTAATACTGAAAATCCAGGTGGTGGTGCTCAAGCTATTTCAAACTTCCTTGGCAAAGCTACAACCTCTACCAATGAAATCGCTAAGTCCCCTGTTTATGGATATACCCATCTACATCACAGCCATCCAGTGAAAATAGCAGATGACAACCAACTTAAAATCCGCTCAGGAGATCTGATTGACGCTATTGGATCAACAGCAAGTAATATGGTGGGTGGTCAAGGCGGTTCACTGCATACTATTGATACAAGCAAAGTCCGCTCTATCGATGTAACCTACGGCAAATATAAAACGTGGTGGACATATGGCGTACTCGAGATGGAATTCACTCTCAATGATGGTTCGAAAATAACGTTAGGTTCAAAAGATTCAGCCTTTAAATACCCGGCATTAGAGTGGCGAACCAAAGAAGTTCCATATCTTGGATTGGAGTGGAGAACAAAACAAGTTTCTTACTGGTTCTTTGGCTGGCATACCAAAACAGTTTCTTACCTAGCTCCTGTTTGGAAAACTAAAACGATTCCTTATGCTGTTCCTGTCATGAAGAGCAAAGCAACCACTGAACGATATACAGTCCCAAGCAATACCCAACTGGTAGGCTTAAATGTGTGGAGTAAACCAAAGCCTATCTTCACCTTCAAAAAGCATGTGAATGCTGTACAGTTTATTGTGGGTGAAAAAATCAACAACAACATACAGAATATGGGTATCGTATACGCTGGTTACTATGCTGTTGACATGTACAATGCGCAAGGCGGTAAGGTTTGGTCTGTGAAAAATGATGACTCTAATAGTGGAAAAATTGGTGTCTCTGCTTATGACTTCACTGGTGATGGCATTGATGAAGTTATCGTACAGGACTTCCTAAGAGTTCGAATCCTCGATGGGCGTACTGGTGCTGTATTAGCAACGATTGCAAACTCATCTGACACCTTGTGGGAATACCCTGTTGTGGCGGATCTAGAAGGCAATAACAATGCATCGCTTATTGTCGTAGCAAATGACTATGCTCCAGAAAGAGCTATCAACCATGGTGTTTATGTTTACCAGTCAGCCGATGCTGATAAACCATGGAAAAATGCAACGAGAATTTGGAACCAACATTCGTTCCATTTCTCAAACATTAACCAAGATGGCTCAGTACCAACCAATGCTCAGCCTAGTTGGCTAACACATAACACTTATCGCTCAAGTACCATTAAATAACTTGAATTTGATATAACCCCCACTACCGTCCAAGGCGGTGGTGGGGGGATGACAAAAAAAGCCTCGCCTTTTAACAAAGGCGAGGCTTTTTTATGGCCAGTACGCTGGGAATATTAGTGAAGCTTTAAGTTTGGACGCAACACACGATTAATACGGCCAACTAACATCATCAACCCTGTTTTGAACATACCGTGCAGCGCCATTTGGTGCATGCGATACAAAGAAATGTACACTACTCGCGCAATACGACCTTCAACCATCATCGAGCCTTTGGTTAAATTACCCATTAAGCTACCAACGGTAGAAAAACGACTTAATGAAACCAACGAACCGTGATCTTTATAAACATACGGTTTGAGCTCACGCCCGTTAAGCTTAGCAACAATATTCTTGAACGCTTGGCTTGCCATTTGGTGCGCTGCTTGTGCACGAGGTGGCACAAATGAACCATCGGCTTGTGTACATTGTGCTAGATCACCGATCACAAAAATATCGTCATCTCTTGTGGTTTGTAAGGTATTTTTTACCACTAACTGATTAATGCGGTTTGTTTCCAAACCGGCAATCTCTTTCATAAAATCCGGTGCTTTGATGCCAGCAGCCCACACCATGATCTGAGCGGGAATCTTTTCGCCATCTTTAGTTGTTAGGCCATCCTTATCTGCTCGCGTGACCATAGTCGCAGTACGAACGTTGACACCTAATTTCGTTAATTCGCTGTGTGCAGCACTAGAAATGCGAGGTGGAAGAGCGGGTAGAATACGCTCACCCGCTTCCACAAGGTTGACATTCAGTTTGCTTGAATCAAGATCGCCAAAACCATAAGTTCGCAGCTCTTTTACTGCATTATGTAGCTCAGCAGATAATTCAACACCCGTTGCACCTGCGCCAACAATCGCAATATCAACTGTACCGTTACCATTTTTCGCATGAAGTTTTAGAAACTCATTATTCATTTCAGTACGAAAACGATTTGCCTGTTCAGGGCTATCAAGGAAGATACAATGCTCACGAACTCCTGGAGTATTGAAGTCGTTAGACGTTGAACCGATTGCCAACACCAAAATGTCATATTCAAGCTCACGACTTGGCATTAACAATTCACCATGCTCATCTTGCAATTCACTAAGAACAATCACTTTGCGTTCACGATCAATATCAGCAAGACTACCCATTTGGAAATCAAAACGATGATTTTTTGCGTGAGCGCGATAGCTTAGCGCATCCACTCCTTCATCTAATGAACCCGTTGCCACTTCATGCAATAACGGTTTCCATAAGTGGCTTGCTTTACGATCCACTAATGTGATTTCTGCGCGATTTTTACGGCCAAGAGTGCGACCAAGTTTAGTCGCGAGCTCTAAACCACCCGCGCCACCACCGACTACGATAATTCGTGTCACAACAATAATCCTCAAAAAGAAATAAACATGATTCAGCGTGAAATCTCACACTGAAGGAATTCTCAGTAATGCGCTTGCTTCAGATAAATCTTGTTCAGCAAATGAAGCTATCTTCGCAGCACGTTTCATTAGGATAAATGCATGTAACTACAC
>NZ_CAWNHY010000159.1:0-3714 GCF_963874335.1 Vibrio sp. V10_P2A27P122
GTGTACGGATAAAGTTTGTCAGCGACAAAAAGGGTGGAGGCCCCAGCCACATCCCGGCACACACGTCGCCTGCTGCGGCTGCTCCCTTCCGGGCCTGACCGAGTTCACAAGTTAGTGTTGCGGGAGGACCAGAGCCTCCATTGATTTGTTTTCTTGGCTTGCTAGCCAAAGAGTGCGGCGATTATCAAGCATCATAGTAATGATTGCAAGCCGAAATCCCAATGGATGGAAGCTTTTTGTTTTAAGTGAACACCATTTGAACAAATCTTCTGTTTTCTCTTCTACTCAATAAAATAGGTGAACTATTTTAGCTCTTGTTTGAACTTCTGATTATCTTGAGAAGAGGCTTTGTATTATCTCGTTGGCCGCTACCGTGGTGCTTACTTTGGTACATGGCAATATCAGTTTGGTGCAATACTTCTTCCAGGCTCATGAAATGATCTCTGTAATTCGACACACCAATCGCCACATTGACTTTTATGTTTAAATTTCGAGCAGAATCGCTGTAGGTAAAGGACTCTAACTGCATTAACACAGGCTCAAGCTTCTCATCACTATATTGCCCAATCAGGATAAACTCATCACCCCCGATTCGGTAACTACGACCACGCCAAATAGAATCGATGCGGCTGGCAAGTGCTTTCAATACCTCATCCCCCACTTCATGACCATAGTTATCGTTTATCGGCTTAAAGTTATTCACATCTAAATAAATCAAGGTTAGATCGCTGTTTAAGCCTCTCGAATAACGGCGATATAAAGCTCGGCGATTACGCAGCTTGGTTAAATTATCGGTAACAGATTGTGAGTGTAGATAGAAAGCGACCACTAACAAGAAGCCAAATACCAACGTAAACAGCCATTGAGTGTGGCGTGAAAAAGTTTTCTCGGCCGCTAACGTTGCTCGCCAATTCGGTTGATAATCATAGGTGTTGATGATTTTCTGCGTATCAATCATCTTAATAGCACGAGTAAATAAAGGAGCCAGCGAAGCGCCCATGCTATTTTTGGGAAAGCCCATTGCAATCTCAGACGAGTAAAAACTGCCGATAAATAGATCTTCCTCCAACGGCAATAAGTTATCCGCTTCGCGCAATATTTGGTTAAAGTTGGCACGGTTTAGAACGATGTAATCGACCTCCTTACCGAGCAAGGCTTTGACCAATTCATTTTGAGTTTTATAAACATGTAGCACTTTATTGGGCAGCATTTTTCCTAACAGCTCTTCAAAGAAATCTTCTTTAATCACGCCGATGCGCTCAACAATTAATTCCGACACATTGCTGTAAACATTGTCTTTGTAATTTTCACGCTTAATCAAGACGGCTTCAGGCTGGTAATACGTGTCACTAAAATAAACGTCGGATTTTCGTTGTTGAGAGACGGTAACTGGTACTAGGATATCAATGCGTTTATTGACCAAATCGGCATACATACTCTCCCACGTTTCGTCTGGCTGGCTGGCTGGCTGGCTGGCCAGTTCGCATTTGAGCAACAGAATGTCACATGCTTTAAAAACAATGTCCGCGTTTATTCCTTTCACTTTACCATCGTGCTGATACTGAGCAAATTGGCTGATGTTCTCCAATTTTACTTTTAACGGTCGCTGCACGTTTAAGCCACTATCGATGACTGATTGACGCAACGCCTGCTTGCGGATATCAAATTGGTATTTTTGTACTGATTCTCTAAGCAGTTTTTGTACCGACGCTGAGTGTACATATTCTTGAATTTTGTTGAGTAATAAAGTGTTGTGCCCTTTTGGCGTAATAATGGCAACCGGCTGAATAGGCAGTTGGTCATTAAGCAATTGAGCATCGAGCCCTGCCATCAACATCGGCTTTAATTGATTAATCGCGTCTACGACCACATCGACTTCAGCCGTGCTTAAAAGTTCTTTGGCACGCCGAGCACCATCATACTCAATCTGTATAATATGAGGAAAATAAGCGGCAATCAGCTCACCATAAATCGTTCCTTTGGGAACCCCGACCCTCGCCAGATCGGTTAACTGTACGTTGCTGTGGCTAAATGCATAGGTGTATTCAATATTGGTAGGACTAGAGAAATCAAAGCGTTGAGCACGCTGTTCGGTGTAAGTCACATTGGCTGCAAAATCGCTCTCCCCTTGTTCGATAGCGGTCAAGATCGCATCAAAGCTGGGGTAATTAACATAGTCAATCTCAAGGCGAAATTGGTAAGCAATGGCATCAAACAAAATACGCGTGACAACATCGTCCGCTTCTGTCGCTACTCGATATGTTTTAGCGTTGATTATGGGAGCACTGATGACGCTGTGTGCCGCCGTTGCTAGCCATAAAAGACCTATTAGCCGAAATGCACGAACCATGACGTTTATATTATTGTAATGAGAGGTGAGCATCATATACTAATGCTCTATATATGCATAAGAATGAAGTCACAACTTCACCCACAACATGCTCTAATCTACATTCAGTTGTGTTCTGGTCATTCGGTATTCTCTTCGGTGCTCTTGAGTAGATAATCAGTCATCCAAGCGGTAGCCAGCAAACAGATCCAAACCACGAATACGGGGTTTGGTACGTCACTTGTGGGCGAGACGACTAAGCTTGCAAAGCCTACCGTTGGAAGTGTCCAGCATAACAAACCATTCCAATTCACCGCGACTGGTTTGGATTGGGTTAAACTTTCCATCGACGCCATAATGCCAGTAATGCTTAACGCAACTAACACCGCATACGAGAAATCGGCCATCCATAGCGGTAGCAGTAACCCTAACGCCCACCAACGGTGCTTATTGGATGGTTTCCAGTGCGCAACCGACCACCAAACAACGATAACAGAAAGAGTCTGAATAACAGTCAGCCAGCCTGTACCGCCTAATTTCCCAGCCGATTGAGTAACGATGATACCGACTTGCAACGTCAATACGATCAACGTGCTCACTAAGATAACGCCCATGCTACTGCGTTTAGAAAAGGCCACCGTCAACAAAGGCAGCAACACCCAAACACTGACAGAAAGAGCGATTGGCTGATAAGATAAAGTGAAACCATAAGCGGTCATTGCAGCCAATAACAACACACCCGCGACGCCCCCTTGCGGTAAAATCCACAGCGCAGGGATCACGATGGCCAGCACGGGGATGTCCCCTTCGCTTAAACCTATGGCTCTTGCACAAACCACAGCCAACAAGGTTGTGATTAAAAATTGAAAGGTAGAAAATAGCATGCCCTCTCCTTATACCGTTCCTTGGTAACTATCGAACTAGGACACTGCTAGTATGGACGAATTGTCAGCATGAACCAATTTTTAGCGCAGATTTTTGCAGTTATACATCAAATTCCCCCAGGAAAAGTGACAACCTATGGGGAAATTGCTCGCTTAGCTGGCTACCCCGGCTACGCACGACATGTTGGAAAAGCATTAGGTAACCTACCTAAAAACAGCCGATTACCTTGGTTTCGTGTGATCAACAGCAAAGGAGAGATTTCGCTAAAAGGAGAGGATTTATTACGTCAACGACAGAAATTGATCGCCGAAGGCGTCGAAGTGAACGAGCATGGCAAAATAAAACTTCGATTATACCAGTGGCGCCCCTAAGCCCCTTTCGGTCAAGCGCCTTTCCCGCTTATCTAGCACGGGAAAGGGCTGCTTTACTATTTCTTGTTTTACTGTTTTTTATAGTATTGCGTCTATTTTATTGCTTCTGTTTTTACTACTGTTTAACAC
>NZ_CAWNHY010000160.1:0-3651 GCF_963874335.1 Vibrio sp. V10_P2A27P122
CGACTAAAGCGACCTATATTGATGCGGGTTACTGGGCTGAAAGTGCGGTCAAAGAAGCGAAGAAATATTGTGAAATCGATGTTTTCAACGCCAAAGTGACCAAAGAGGGCAAAACAGCGGTATTACCAGCTAGCGAATGGAAAATCGATCCTGAGTCGGCTTACGTGCATTTTTGTCCGAATGAAACGATAGATGGTATTGAGATTAATGATTTACCAGATACAGACAAACCGATTGTAGCTGATATGTCATCTACGATTTTGTCGCGCCAAATAGACGTCTCAAAGTACGGAGTCATTTATGCGGGAGCACAGAAAAACATTGGGCCAGCGGGGATCTGTATTGCGATTGTTCGTGATGATTTGCTTGATTTAGCCAGTGATGTGCTGCCGACTATCTTGAATTATAAAGTGCAAGCTGAACAAGATTCTATGTTCAACACGCCACCTACATTTGCGTGGTATTTGTCGGGTCTCGTGTTCAAGTGGCTAAAAGGGCAGGGTGGTGTCGCTGCGATTGAGAAAATCAACCGCGAGAAAGCAGCGCTGCTTTATAACGCAATTGATGAGTCACCTTTCTATCGCAATACCATTCACCCAGACAACCGTTCACTGATGAATGTGCCTTTCCAATTAGTGAAACCAGAGTTGGATAGTACGTTTTTAGAGTTGGCTGAAGCACGTGGTTTAGTCTCGCTGCAAGGTCACCGAGTCGCGGGTGGTATGCGTGCCTCGATTTACAATGCGATGACACTAGAAGGCGTTCAAGCCTTAGTTGATTTTATGCAAGAGTTTGAACAGCAATACGCCTAACGTTTTTTATGGTATCAAAAACGATATAACATAAAATACGACCTTAAAAAACAAAGCCCACTAAGTGGGCTTTGTCATTAATCGGCTAGATTGAAGAGCATTACAATTTGTCGGTTAACTCAATTGCTTGGCCAATGTAGTTGGCTGGTGTCATCTCTTTCAAGCGTGCTTTTTCAGCTTCAGGTAGCGCAAGACTATCAATAAAGTGGCGCATTGCTTCACCATCGACTCGCTTACCGCGCGTGAGTTCTTTCAATTTTTCGTACGGTTTTTCGATGCCGTAGCGGCGCATAACCGTTTGCACTGGTTCAGCAAGGACTTCCCAGTTTTTATCGAGCTCAGCAAGCAGCGCATCACGGTTCACTTCCAGTTTACTGATCCCTTTTAGCGTTGAAGTGTAGGCGATGATCGCATAACCAACACCCACACCAAGGTTACGCAGCACGGTTGAATCTGTTAAGTCACGTTGCCAGCGAGAGATAGGCAGCTTTTGTGCTAGGTGATTGAACACGGCATTAGCAAGGCCTAGGTTGCCTTCTGAGTTTTCAAAATCGATCGGGTTGACTTTATGTGGCATTGTCGATGAACCAATTTCACCTGCAATGGTTCTTTGTCTGAAGTGGCCCAAAGCGATATAGCCCCAAATGTCACGATCGAAGTCGATCAGAATAGTATTGAAGCGGGCAACGGCATCAAATAGTTCTGCGATATAATCATGTGGCTCAATTTGTGTGGTATAAGGGTTCCACGCCACACCTAGCGATTCAGTGATAAACTCTTCACTAAAGGTATGCCAGTCGAGTTCTGGATAGGCTGAAAGGTGAGCGTTGTAGTTACCTACTGCGCCGTTTACTTTTGCGAGAATCTCGATATTGGCAATCTGCTTATATTGGCGTTCCATACGGTACGCTACGTTAGCCATCTCTTTACCCATAGTACTTGGTGATGCTGGCTGTCCGTGGGTACGAGACAATAACGGAATATCGCGATACTCTTCTGCTAAGTGACGAATCGCATCAATAATGTTGCGCATTTCAGGAAGAAGTACGGTATCGCGCGCTTCTTTGAGCATTAGCGCGTGAGATGTGTTGTTGATATCTTCTGAAGTACAAGCAAAGTGAATGAATTCATTAACGGCGTGCAGCTCAGGAACACCCGCTACTTTTTCTTTTAAGAAATACTCTACAGCCTTAACATCATGGTTCGTTGTGCGTTCAATTTCTTTAATACGAGCGGCATCTTCTTCGCTAAAATTGTCTGCTATCGCATTAAGAAATTGATTGGCTTCATCACTGAATGCTGGAACTTCGGCAATTCCAGCAGTGGCTGAAAGCTTCTGTAACCAACGAATTTCAACAATGGTCCGATACTTGAGGAGACCAAACTCACTAAAGATACTGCGTAACGCAATCGTTTTACTTCCGTAGCGGCCGTCTACCGGTGAAACAGCAGTCAAGGCTGACAGTTCCATGTTTTTCTCCTGAATTTTGAGGTTAAGTGTGAGAGTGAATTCTTTGCGTCAATATTAGACTCGAGCTAATAAAATCTGAGCTTGTTCGATCATTTTCTTACGACCGAAGATCAGATGGCGACGCTTTCCTCCAACCTGACGCCACAAGACAGCGCAACGAATTCCTGAAAGGAGTAAGGCGCGCACTTTGTGCTGGGTTGAAGTTTGTTGAAGTATGGTAGGGGTTCCAGTGACTTGGATTCTCGGGCCAATAGGGCTGATAACATCCAAGTAGATACTGGCAAGGTTGCTGATCATCTGATCATCAAGCAAGTCAAAGTGGTTGACTTGACGTTCAATCGTTTGAATACGATCGCCCAGCTGTGACATCGCATCACGACGAGCGCTTAATTTACGCTCTAATGCCATCAGGCTAATGATATAGCGAGTGATTTCACTTCCTGATGGCGTGCTATCAATACCTTTCACCAAACATTCGAGGCCAATTTTTAAGTTGGCCTCAGAGCCGAAGACATCAAGTGTATTGTTTGGATTAGTACTTAAGATAGCCGTTAGAGAAGTTTCAAACGCGTCTGAATCACAGTGACCATTTTTTGCTACGTGTTGCACTAAAGCGACAGCTTGGCAGATACCCGCAAAAGCGATGGTACGGTCATAAAGGGTGTTAGCCACGTTTATTACTCCTAAGTTGTTTAAATTCGCTGCTCAATAATTCCACCGCCAAGACACACATCGCCTTGATAGAAAACCGCGGATTGACCAGGCGTGACGGCCACTTGTGGCTCATCAAAAATGACTTTAATGTTTTCATCATCAATAGGGATGATGGTACACGCTATATCCGTTTGACGGTAACGCGTTTTTACCGTGCAGCTTAGCGTTGCTTGGATTGGTGTACGATCAACCCAGTGTAATTGGGAAGCGATCAAGCCATGAGATTTCAATAATGGGTGATCAGCGCCTTGGACTGCAATCAAAACGTTACGTTTAAGATCTTTATCAGCGACATACCATGGGTCTTCATTACCGCCACCGCCTTTTTGGCCACCAATGTGTAACCCTTTGCGTTGACCTAAAGTGTGGTACATCAGGCCTTGATGTTCACCAATAACGAGACCTTCTGGTGTTTCAATTTTACCCGGTTGTGCTGGTAAATAGCGAGACAAGAAGTCGGTAAATTTGCGCTCGCCGATGAAACAGATACCGGTTGAATCTTTTTTCTTCGCCGTCACCAAACCTTGTTCTTCCGCAATGCGTCGAACTTCAGGTTTTTCTAAATCACCGACAGGAAATAAGCTACGAGCCACTTGTTCATGGCTTAATGTATAGAGGAAGTAGCTTTGGTCTTTGTTGTTGTCCAAGCCGCGC
>NZ_CAWNHY010000161.1:0-3633 GCF_963874335.1 Vibrio sp. V10_P2A27P122
TACGAGGGCTGATTCATTTTATAAACTAACCATTTGATTTATCAATATTCTTAATCAATAGAAAATTTAAGTTTTTATCGATTTATTGAAAATTATTGCCAGCGTAATTATTTTTTGATATTTTTCGCACCAATCTCGGACAGTAGCTTCTGGGGGACACGCGTAATGACCATTCAGGCTGATTGTGACATTACGTAGGGTAGGTATCAGCAAGTCCTTTTGTTGATAGACGGGATACTCTTGCAGCGGGAGCTGCATGTGAATGGGAAACCCAACATTGAACTCATCATCACTTAACACACTGACGTTAATCAGCTTTGTACTTCCTCTATGCCCTGTGCTTGAAGACAGTTCTATCACCGAACCTTGATTCTCTGATTTAGTAATCTTTCATCGAAGACGATGAACCAATTTCCGTTTTTGCCTTTTGGCTAATACGGAGCTTATTGCTATGTCATATTTCCTTATATTCAAACCAAACCAAGGAAATAGGCGGAAATTTTCACATTCAAGGGGAAGGGAAATGAGCACAGCCTTTGAAGTCGATAACACTATCGCAAACATTTTTTCATCTCAGGTACCTGTTGTTGAAGGTATTTATGATCTCACACCGGACCAAATTCTACTCGATCAAATTGAGCATGAATCTGAAGTTCGTTCATACCCACGCCGTCTACCGATTGCCATCAAGCAAGCTTATGGTGCGTTAGTAGAAGATACGCGCGGACAAATTTTCCTCGACTGCTTAGCGGGCGCGGGAACGTTGGCGCTTGGGTATAACCATCCTGAGATCAATCAAGCACTGAAAGAGCAGTTAGATTCAGGTCTGCCATATCAGACATTGGATATGACAACGCACGCTAAAGACAAATTCATCAAGCAAGTAAAAGCATTTTTGCCTGAAGAGTTTGCAAAAAATTCCGCGATTCAATTTTGTGGACCTTCTGGTGCGGATGCCGTTGAAGCGGCTATCAAGCTGGTGAAGCAGACAACGGGTCGTAACACCATGTTTGCGTTTCGCGGTGCTTACCACGGCATGACCAACGGAACGATGGGCATGATGGGCAACCTGAATACCAAAGCTCGTCGCACAGGGTTAATGTCGGATGTGCACTTTATGCCATTCCCATACAACTTGCGCTGCCCGTTTGGTTTAGGGGGCGATGAAGGTGCCAAAGCGAGCATTCGCTACATCGAACGTCTGCTGAACGATGACGAAGCAGGCATCATGAAACCGGCGGCCATTATTGTTGAACCTGTTCAAGGTGAAGGTGGCGTCATTCCCGCTCCAGCATTCTGGCTGCGTGAGCTACGCCGTATCTGCGATGAACACGGTATTTTATTAGTTTTCGATGAAATTCAATGTGGTGTAGGTAAATCGGGTTACCGTTTTGCATTTGAAGAGTCTGGCATTTGTCCTGATATTCTTTGCTTATCTAAAGCCATTGGTGGTGGTCTACCAATGTCTATTCTTGTGTTCAAGAAAGAGATCGATACTTGGAAACCGGGTGAGCACACAGGCACGTTCCGTGGTAACCAATTGGCTATGGTTTCTGGTGCGAAAGCGTTAGAAATTATTTTACGTGATAACCTCGTTGAACACGCTAATGTCGCGGGTCAGTACCTACGCCAAGGTCTTGAAGCGATTCAACGCCGCGTGAATTGTATTGCGGAAGTTCGTGGCAAAGGTTTGATGCTCGGCCTCGAGATTCGTAAACCAAACGGTGAAATGAACAAATTTGGCGAGCCAATGGCCGATGGTCAATTAACACTCGCTATCCAACGCGCAGCACTTGAGCGTGGGTTGATGGTTGAAAAAGGTGGCCGTGAAGGATCCGTTATTCGTTTCTTACCACCGATTATCATCTCATTCGAGCAGATCGATTTTGCCCTGCGCACTCTTGAAACGGCGATTTTAGCTGCAGGTGGCGGCGAGAAAGATCCAGAGCCAGAAAATCAAGCGTGGAAGAAGCATTTTATCCAAACCGGTGAAATGGGTAGCAATGAATTTGCCGCTGTGATGAACCATGCCACTTCTGTGATGAAAGCTGTCTTTGAACAAGCCAAAGCGCCTTATTCAGGTTTGGATCCAAAGCAGCTTGAAGAAGCGATTTACGCAGTAGATTTGGATAACAAAAATGCGCCATTGAAGGATGTGATCTCTGAAATGGCAGATCTGGTAGCCAAAAATTCCATTATCGTTCAACACCCAGATTGTATTGCTCACCTGCACACGCCACCCTTGATGCCATCAGTAGTGGCTGAAGCGATGATTGGTGCATTAAACCAGTCTATGGACTCATGGGATCAATCGTCTTCTGCTACCTATGTTGAGCAGAAAGTGATTGATTGGATGTGTGAAAAATACGAACTCGGCGCTCAGTCGGATGGTATTTTCACCAGTGGTGGCACGCAAAGTAACCAAATGGGCTTAATGTTAGCTCGTGACTGGATTGCCGATAAATTAAGTGGTCATTCTATTCAAAAGCTGGGCTTACCTGAGTATGCCGATAAGCTGCGTATTGTGTGCTCGAAAAAGTCGCATTTCACCGTGCAAAAATCAGCCTCTTGGATGGGGTTGGGCGAGAAAGCCATTTTGGCGGTTGATGCGAATCCAAACGGCACAATGGATGTCACCAAACTGGAAGCGGTTGTTGCACAAGCGAAAGCGGAAGGTCTTATTCCTTTTGCTATTGTTGGAACAGCAGGCACAACGGATCACGGTGCGATTGATGATCTGTCGACGATCGCGGATGTAGCACAGCAACATGATCTATGGATGCATGTGGATGGAGCATACGGCGGTGCATTGGTTCTAAGTAGCCATAAAGCACGTTTGCACGGTGTTGAGCGTGCGCACTCGGTCAGCGTCGACTTCCATAAATTGTTCTTCCAAACGATCAGTTGTGGCGCGGTGTTGCTCAAAGATAAAAGTCACTTCAAGTATCTACTGCATCATGCGGATTACCTTAACCGTGAACATGATGAACTGCCAAACTTGGTGGATAAATCTATTTCTACGACCAAGCGTTTTGATGCATTGAAAGTGTTTATGACAATGCAAAACGTAGGCCCTAAGGCTTTGGGTGAGATGTACGATCATCTGCTAGAACAAACACTACAAGTGGCAGATTTAGTTCAGCATCACGATGCTTTTGAACTCTTGGCTGAGCCTGCTCTCTCCACCGTGTTATTCCGTTCCGTGGATAAACAAGCGGTAGATTTTGACGAGTTGAACAAAGCGTTGCGTTTAGAAGCATTGACACGTGGTGTCGCGGTGTTGGGCGAGACGATTGTGGATGGCAAAACAGCGCTTAAATTCACCATTTTAAACCCATGCTTACAACTGTCAGATTTCAAAGCATTACTTAATAAGATTGAAGTACTAGCCTCTGAGCTAGCCAAGGTATAAAGGAATACAAACAACCATGTCTATTTTACAAATTGGCGCGGGAGGCGTTGGCTGGGTTGTCGCACATAAGGCGGCCCAAAACAACGACATACTCGGTGATATTGTTCTTGCTTCTCGTACTCTTGAAAAGTGCGAGAAGATCATTGAATCGATCAAAGGAAAAAATAACCTTAAAGATCCAACTAAAAAACTTGAGGCACGCACCGTCAAGGCGGATGACG
>NZ_CAWNHY010000162.1:0-3626 GCF_963874335.1 Vibrio sp. V10_P2A27P122
GATATACTGTGAAACATTTAATTTATTTTTTATTAATTAGTTACTCATCAATTAGCCTTGCTCAATCTTCAGTTGATGATGAACGGTTGCTCGCCTCATTAATCGAACGAGGTGTGATATGTGAAGGGCTGACATCAGAACAGCAACAACAAGCACTTGCCCTTTATCTACAAAGAAAACACCACAAAGAAAAGTCTCTCAATTCGACAACTCATCAAGAAGAAGCGTGTATTTCTCCGCCGAAGAGCGACTAAATCACCTGTTCAATCTTCACTGAATAACACTCAGAAAACTTGCCTAGATAAGAATATACCAGCCACTCATTGCGTCCATGAATTCTATTTTATGGCGATGAAAGCCATTTATTCTCTATAGCGCTCAGTCGTATGGAAATCAGTTCAGTGAAATTGTTAATACCATAAATACAGAAAGAAAAATAAGGAAAGCAGATGAAACACATAAGGAAAACCTTGCTTGCGTCAGCAATGGTAACACTATTTAACGTCAGTGCTTATGCGCACACCCCGATTGATTTAGGGGTAGTCAATGAAGATAAACTCATTGAAATGTTAGTGCGTAACGGTGTTGTGGATGGCAATGCTACCGATGCAATCAAGCGCGATGCCTTGGATCGTTATTTAGAGCAGAAAATCAAATCGGGCTTCCACGGTGATGCGCAATTTGGTAAGCAAGCTCTTGAGCAACGCGCACGGGTATTAAAGACCATTGAAAAACAAAAAGGCCACCAAAAAGCCAGCGTTTTTGCTCTCGATATCAGCACCAAACGCACCGATAAGGTATTAGCGCTTTTAATTGATTTTCCCGATTTACCTTGGAACGATAACCGCCTGACCAAAGAGCATACTGAAATGCTCTATGCCAGCTACAATCCACCTCACTATCAAGATCTGCTTTTTTCCGATGCGGGCTATGCAGGCCCTAATGGAGAAAATTTCATCTCGATGCGTCAGTATTATGAAAGCGAGTCTGGGCAAAGCTACAGTGTGGCCGGGCAAGCCGCAGGTTGGTATCGCGCGTCTAAAAACGCCGCGTTTTACGGGGGCAACTCTGCAACAACAGACAAAGATATGAATGCGCAAGAGTTGGTGCGCGAAGCACTGAACCAACTGGCGCAAGACCCTAGTATTAATCTGGCCGATTACGATATTGAAGATCGTTACGATTACAATGGTAATGGCAACTTCCGCGAACCGGACGGCGTAATCGATCACTTGATGGTGTTCCATGCATCCGTTGGTGAAGAAGCCGGCGGCGGTGTGCTTGGACCTGACGCCATATGGTCCCACCGTTATAATCTCGGCCAACCTTATGTCCTTCAAGGCACAAAAAGTACGCTTCCAGATCGCTTTAACGGCCAATATGCCGCCTTTGATTACACCATGCAACCGATTGATGCGGCCGCTGGGGTTTGCGCACACGAGTATGGCCACGATTTAGGTTTGCCTGACGAATACGATACCCAATACACAGGTAAAGGTGAGCCAGTTTCTTATTGGTCCATCATGTCTTCTGGCAGTTGGGCCGGAAAAATTGGCGGAACACAACCGACGGCATTCAGCTCTTGGTCTAAACAGTTCTTACAAAAAGCGGTCGGTGGTCGTTGGATCAATGACGATCAAATTTCGATTGCAGAGTTAGAGAAAAATCCTCGCGTATTTACCCTATTCCAAACCACTGACAATGCTCGACCAAATATGGTGAAGATTGATTTACCACTGAAACGTGTTGATGGAGTGAAGCCTTATCAAGGTTCGTCCGCTTTTTATTCAAACCGAGGCGATGATCTGAAAAATAGCATGTCTCGTAAGCTTTCTATCCCTACAGGTGAACAAGCTACGCTGAATTTTAAAGCATGGTATCAGATTGAAAAAGACTACGACTTTGCACGCGTACTGATCAATGGTAAAGCGATTGCTGGTAACATCACCACCATGGATGACCCGTACAATACAGGGCTTGTACCTGCTATTGCTGGTCAGTCGGATGGCTGGGTTGATGCGATATTTGACGTCTCCCAGTGGGCAGGCCAAGAAGTGACACTCAGCTTTGACTATGTCACTGATGGCGGCTTAGCCATGGAAGGTCTTTACCTTGATAACCTACAGTTAGAGGTCGACGGGCAGCAAACCCTTATTGATGATGCCGAAGGAACATCCACCTTCGCCTTTAAAGGTTACACCACCAACAATGGCTTCCATGAAGCTCCACACTATTATTTACTGCAATGGCGTAGCCACAATGACGTCGACCAAGGCTTAGCCAATATCAAACGCATGGGCCAGTTGATGACTTTCGAACCCGGCCTACTGGTTTGGTATGTGGATGAATCTTACACGGATAACTGGGTAGGTAACCACCCAGGTGAAGGTTGGTTAGGTGTCGTCGATGCGGATCAAAACGCATTGGTTTGGTCAAAAACCGGTGAGACCGCACAAACGCGCTTCCAAGTGCGAGATGCAACCTTCTCATTGCAAGATCAAACACCTCTACGTTTAGTCGCTGCCGATGGTGATGTGCTCGAAGACACAAGCTTAATCGGTAATGGTAATTTCTCTGATGGCGCGGATTACAGCTCACCATTAGTACCAGATGCTGGACGTAAGTTAACGGAATTTGGCTTGATGATCGACATCCTCAACCAAGGCCAAGACAATGAGTACGGCGTAATTCGCTTATCAAAAGTCAGCGAACAAAACCAAGCTCCTGTCGCCAACTTTGAGCTTAAAACCGACGGTTTATCTGTCAGTGCTCTCAACTACAGCCATGATGAAGATGGCGAGCTAGTCAGTTACGCATGGGGTTTTGGTAACGGCCAAATGAGCAGCGAAATGGCGCCAAGCTGGAGCTACACCAAAGCAGGGCAATACACAGTAAGCCTAACCGTAACGGATGATAAAGGCGCAGCCAACACCACTACGCGCACAATACAGGTTGAAGTGCCTAACGCATTACCACAAGCCAGTGCTAAGTACATCCACCTTGGACGCTGGGTAACAATGTGGTCAACCAGCAGCGATAGCGATGGGCGAATTGTCGATACGGAATGGACCCTGCCGAATGGAAAAATAAAACGTGGCAAACTCTTCACCGCCATTTTCCCAAGCTCTGGAAAACATGAAGTGAAAATTAAAGTGATGGATGACAAAGGTGCAACAGTGACTAACACCATTGTGGTGAATTTGTAACCACCTATTCTATTTTCTCTTAGAGAACTTGAGCGCGGCTTCGGTCGCGCTCTTCTTTATTGGATAAACAGAATTAAAGCGATTGATCACTTAACCTTTCCAACGCCTCGACGCGTTTGAGTTGTTTGACCTCAAACGTTTGGGTACGCAGTTGCGTAATTTGCTGATTTTTTTCATCTTGGCTCAAGCGCGTATTTTCAAGCACCGCCGAACGCTGTTGTAGATAGTTTTCGAGATGCTGAGAAAACTGCTCTCGTTGTTCACTAAGCTGCGTTAACCGCTGTGCTCCTTGTTCGCCAACCAACTCGTTCCAAGCTAAGTATTGCTCTTGCGTGGACAAATGGCGACTCGCGTTGAGTGCTGGCAGTAGTTGTACATTGCGTTCACTGCGCTGAATGTATTCTGGCTGCTGTGCTAATA
>NZ_CAWNHY010000163.1:0-3575 GCF_963874335.1 Vibrio sp. V10_P2A27P122
ACTTGGCTATTGGCTTGCTGTGCATTAAGCATGAAATGGACATAGCCCGCTTGCGTTACTGGCAGTTCAATATACTCATAGCTATCAGCACGTTTAGACGCTTGGTCAAAATGAGTCAATGTAGGCCAGTGCTCGCTTTCTGCATAAAGATCAACATTGTGGGCTGCCATCTCATCAATAGGCTGGAGCCAAACTTTGACACTGTTCATTCCCTCTGGTACATAAATCGCTGCATAGCGAGTTTGATGAATACCCAACGTCATTGGCTGACGATTTTCGAGAACAACAGGTGCTAAATCATCACTAGGCTTTTGCGTATTATCGGTAATGGCGTAACTTACTTTCGTATTTAATTCAACACGCTGGTAAGCTTCTCTACCCGTAATACTAAAATAATAGCGACCCGGTAAAACGGTACCATTGGCTTGTTTTTCTAGTGCAATTGTTTCATTACTATGCAGTTCAAAATTTGTTATTTGATAATCATAATAATGCGCAATTTTTTCATAACTTAAATAAAGATCGGCGTCACCATCACCGCTAATATTAATCGACAATTCACTGATATTATCTGGAACATCAATATAATAGAGTTGTTCACTGTACTGCTCACCCGACAAGGTAGCACTCTGCCCTAACGCTAAATGATTCATCGTGTCTTCTGGTTGAATTGGCGGCACAGTCGGATCGTCTGGATTACCACTGTCCGTTGTCAAAGTGTCCAACCAAGTTGAAAATTCGCTGTCTAGGCTTTTACCGATCCGTTTCACTTGCTCAGCCCATGCTTTGAAATCGCCACTACGTGATAGCGCTAGCAGTTGATCCACTTCATTGGGATGGTTTTCCAGCATAAAACGAACCGCTAAATAGCCCCAGCGATAAATTTGATTGGTGTCATTTTGATAAGTAGTGGCCAGTACTTGCGTGAGGCTCAGTTTTTTCTCAGCAATTAAGTCTACCGCCGCTTGGTAGCCTTTTTTATAGTGCATGTATTCAGCGAAGCCTTCCAACCACCACACGATATGGCCTTCACTTAAATTGAGAGAAAACGAACCGTATTGGTTGTAGCGTCCGTCCAAATAATGCACATATTCATGCTCTAAATTGAGAATAGACAACGCCTCATCCTGCGCATATCGATAAGCGACAAAGCGCGCTGTGTTGTTGGCATCAGCCGGGTTACCTTCAAGGTATTGCCCGCCATTGTTGGTAGTATTGCCAAACAAGAAGTTGGAATAACTGACATAACTTTCGTTGCTATCAAATACCACCACTTCCACTTGTTGATTAAGATCATCGGCCACGGGCGTGAAACCCGTGTTGGCAACGGTATGAAAATCCGCTTCTTTCTCATTCAAAATGCCACACGCTTGCTCTGCTTGCTGAGGTGTTAAGCCTTGCGAGCGGATAATAGCAGGCCCATCACATTGATGGCGATTTGGCATGATACGCTGTTCAAGTTGCTGCTTAGCTTGCGTTAAATTAAGCGCTTCCAATGTCTCTGGCGCGTAGTAAGAAAGCATTTCAACCGCAGCAATCCAGAGTTTATCGCTACGTCCACCCAGCGGGTAACGCTCCAATACTTTTTCTAAAATCGCAATGACTCGAGTTTTGGTGTTTGGGTAAGGGCTAACCAGTAAGCGCCCCGTTTCACGCACCGCATTGTACAAAATGAAATCGGCATTGGTTCCTAACGCCCAATCATGCTCAGTGGCAAAACGATACAGTGTCTCCAAATATTCTGGATGGGCTTCAATGTCTTGATAAAAATCATCACGCGAAGCATGGCCGCTCATGGATCGAAATAAGTTATTTAAACCATCAACAAACTGCACATCTTGTGCCGTTTGTGGGTTAAAGGCGTCCAATAGCACAATGAAATTCGCCATCGTTGAAGGTAGGCGTTTCACGTTATCGACCATTAACGTTAAGCTCGACATGGCCGCCACTTGTTCACGACCTAAGCTCAAACTATAAGGCGATAACATAAACTGGTTAATCGTATCCGCAATCGCATTACTCAATTGATCCGAATAATCGCCAAACTCTTGCTTTACACCATAGCGCACATAATAAGCGGCACGGATAAACTCCCCCAAATTAGCAATAGATTTGGCTTGCGCTTCTGTTCCTTGATATTGCGAAACCTCTAACGCCAGCGCTCGGTTAATGCTGTCTATACTATTTTCACTGTATAGACCCAAGATGGCTTTACTATCGGTATAAAACCACGAGTTATAACAGGCTGGTTGTGCATTTTTAATCGCTAAAATTGGCTCTTGTGCTTGGGTGATATCGCTAAACTGGCAGGCATCTGATGCATAAGAAAAAGACGGTAATCCTGCTAACGATAATGCCAATAGTAAAGCGTTAGGTTTGAGACGAGGGGAATGAATAGATGGAACAGGCGCAATACGCATAGTAACGACTCTCTATAGATCATAGAAATAAATGAGTCGCGGTTTATATCAGAATCACATTAATAAAATGAAACTTGGCGCATAGAAACCAAGATCTTACTTCAAAAAAGAATTGCTCTCATGAGAGAGCAATCGATTAACCAATAGATCTTATATATCAATACATTACTAATTGTTTTCCACCACTAACTAAGTGATCGGATACACAGTACATTGAGCGCCAATCACATGAGTAATGGTTTGCGGCTCAATCATTTGCCAACCACTTTCACTGTCAAGGGGTTCTGACGCAACCACCATATTATCGCCTTCGCTTTTACTAAACACGGTCGGCGGATTACCATCAGAGCTATAACGCACTAACCAAAAATCTTGCCCATCAGAGATACAAATCGAAGCTTTAAAAGGTGTGACTATCTGTTTCTCCGCCAAAGCCTGCGCAATTTGACCAATCGTGGTCGTAATGGCTTGTACTGGCTGACTGCGTAACCCATTACTCATCATCAATAAAAAAATCAATTCACTATCCGTTGTCCCAACACGCTTGACGTATAGCGATTCCGGTAGCTGCCGTTCTAAGGCGAATTTCACTTTTTCAAACTCACCAATTTGCCCGTTATGTAAAAACATCCAGTGATCCAAAATAAACGGATGACAGTTAGAACGGGAAACCTGCGTTCCGGTGGACGAACGCACATGTGCCATAAAACGGTGAGAACGAATGTGATGCGTTAAGGATCGCAGGTTTTCATCTCCCCAAGCGGGTAAGACTTCATGAAACTGCCCGGGTGTAGTGCGTTCGGTATACCAACCCAGCCCAAACCCATCAGCGTTGACACGGGTGACCGCTTTACGCGCTTCTAAACTTTGGTGCACGAGAGAGTGTTCCGGTTGATAAACCAGTTGATCGAGGTAGATAGGAGTTCCTTGGTAGGCGAGCCAGCGGCACATAATGCAAACATTCCAAAATAATCAGTCACTGATTTCAATAAAGCACGTTTGCTCAATGGCTGCAAGGTGTCCAGGCAACGATACCTTTGCCACTTGGCTCATCAACGCCACAAGTTAATGACTCTTAAATGATGAATTATTTATTGAACTAAGATCATCTTTTAGCAAAGTTCATATTATTAAAAATACTAAACCTATTATTAG
>NZ_CAWNHY010000164.1:0-3536 GCF_963874335.1 Vibrio sp. V10_P2A27P122
GAAATGGCGAAATTGGTAGACGCACCAGATTTAGGTTCTGGCGCCGCAAGGTGTGAGAGTTCAAGTCTCTCTTTCCGCACCATGATTTAAGATTGTTAAATGGCTACGTAGCTCAGTTGGTTAGAGCACATCACTCATAATGATGGGGTCACAGGTTCGAATCCCGTCGTAGCCACCATTTACAACGATAGTTTGAATAACCAATGTTCAATCTATCTACAGTACAAGTTGCGGAAGTGGCGAAATTGGTAGACGCACCAGATTTAGGTTCTGGCGCCGCAAGGTGTGAGAGTTCAAGTCTCTCCTTCCGCACCATCAATTCAAACCCAGCTTAGGCTGGGTTTTGTTTTATTAGCCTCATAACAATATATCCTTTCCTCCCGTTTTAACTGTTGATTCATTTTTCAGATCCATTCTTTGATCACGTGAAAAGTGAGGCATAAAAAAATCCAGCCGAAGCTGGATTTTTAATTTAAAAGTTAACGACTTAACCAAGCAAACCAAGAGCAGCATTAGGCGCTTGTTTAGCTTGTGCCAACACTGAGCTTGATGCTTGAGAAAGGATCTGCGATTTAGTCAAGGCAGTGGTTTCTTTCGCAAAATCAGTGTCTTTGATTCGGCTCTTAGAAGCATTTACGTTTTCGTTGATGTTATCTAAGTTGTTAATCGCATGGTTGAAACGGTTTTGGAATGCACCCAGTTGAGCACGATGGCTGTCTACAAATTGCAGTGCCGCATCAACAATGGCAACTGATTCTTGCGAACCACCTACAGAGGTGACATCAATGGTATCGACTGTCACATCTTTTGCAGCTTGGAAACTCAGTTCACCCGCTAAGCTGCCACCAAAGGTTGCTACACCATCAATACGGTTGCTATCAGTAAAGATTTGCAGTTTGCCTTCATCGTCAACAGAAGCTTTTAACATGTCGGTTTGACCATTGATGTAAGTGGCCAACTCTTCGATGTCATCGCCATCTTTTGCACTTAGGTTGATGGTTTGCTCGCCAGTACGTTTGTCAGTCAACGTAATGGTAAGGTCATTAGCACCCGCTTTAACGGTCCAATCTTTATCTTGTCCATTTGCCGCTTGGTAACTCTTACCGCCCATCATTGCGTTGTCGCTGCGCATATTATTTAGGCTTAGCATGACCGCTTCACCGTTATCCGCACCGATTTGGAATGATTTCGTCTCAAAAGTACCATTGAGCAACTTATTGCCACCAAACGATGTAGTTTCAGCAATACGGTTGAGTTCGTCATTCAGCGCGGTGATCTCTTCTTGAATCGCTACGCGGTCGGCTTTCGAGTTCGAACCATTTGACGATTGTAGAGATAAGTCACGCATACGTTGCAAAATGTTGGTGGTTTCGTTCATTGCACCTTCAGCTGTCTGCGCAATTGAAATGCCATCATTTGCGTTGCGCACGGCAACATCTAAGCCTCTGCTTTGAACATTCAAACGGTTAGAGATTTGCAAACCTGCTGCGTCATCTTTTGCGTTATTAATTTTGAAGCCTGATGATAAACGTTCCATTGATAACTGTTGCGCATTGCTAGCACTGTTTAGGTAGCGTTGTGCTGTCATAGCTGAAACGTTAGTGTTTACATTAACCGCCATAGTGGTTCTCCTATTGATTTTCCGACTTAGCGTCATAGACAAACGGTTTCCGACGTCTCGGAAAACCAAGTAGTTCTCTCAAAGTACTATTATTAGCGACTGCGGTTAGGAATCCTTTAACGGGAAAACGACGATTTCGTAAAAAATAACCAATATCGATTAAAAGTGGGATAAACGCTGCAAAACTGGCTGAAATACAAAAATAGCATTAAAGATTTGACGTGATTGGTCGGCTTCACGGGCGATTGAGGAGCATTGATGAGAGCAAGAAGTTATAGATAAAGAAAAGCCCCTTTTCCTTTGAGAGAACCGGGGCTAGTTGGTAGCCAGAGCCAATGTGGAGATCAGAGAAATGAACACATTACCGACTGACCGGGGCGCATGATTATCTATGACTATAAAGCAGGGTACATCTTGAGAGAGCTTTATATTCGGCCATAATCATACTTTGCCAAGGATTCCTTCACCTAACCCACGTCTGAGCTGTTGGATGAAGGGTCCTAACATTACTGCAATAGTGACATTGCAGAATTTGGCAACTGTTTTGCTTGAGCGAGAATCGAGGTACCCGCTTGTTGCAGAATCTGTGCTTTCGTCATTTGCGTGGTTTCTTTCGCAAAATCTGTATCTTTAATTCGACTGTTGGATGCTTCAACATTCTCTTGGATATTGGCCAAGTTGTTGATGCTATGGCTTAAACGGTTTTGCTTCGCACCGAGCTCTGCCCGTTGTGAATCCACATATCTCAACGCAGCATCCAGAACGCCCACTGCATTTTGAGAACCACCAACTGAGGTGATATCAATATCTTGAACCGTCGTCTTAACGCCCGGTCCGCCGTTTAGGCCAAGTTCGGTTGCCAAACCACCAGAGATGGCAAGGTCACCTTGTAAATTCGGTTCTGCGGCAAAAATTTGCAGTTTACCGTCTTGATCAACCGATGCTTTAAGCTTGTCGGTTTGACCATTAATGTAAGTCGCTAGCTCTTCAATATCATCGCCATCTTTGGCTAACACATCGAGAGTAACAAGCTCACCTGCCTGGGTGGTGAATTCAAATTTCAAATCACGTGCGCCCGCTGGCACTCCCCAATCCTTGTCCTTTCCTTGCTCTGCAAGGAACGATTGGCCGCCCATACGGAAGTCATCAGCACGTATGCTGGTAAGCCCCATAATGATCGCCTCACCTGAGCTCGCACCAATCTGGAATGATGCTTCACCAAACGAACCGTTGAGCAGTTTACGTCCACCGAATGAGGTCGTTTCTGCAATACGGTTTAACTCATCTTGCAATGCGGTCGACTCTTCATCCAAAGCTTGTCGCTCTGACGCCGAGTTGGTGCCGTTTGCTGATTGAAGAGCAAGATCACGCATACGTTGCAAGATACTGGTCGACTCATTCATTGCCCCTTCCGCGGTCTGAGCAATCGAAATACCGTCGTTGGCATTACGCATTGCCACATCTAGGCCACGAGACTGAGCGGTTAAGCGGTTTGAAATTTGTAAGCCTGCCGCATCATCTTTAGCGCTGTTGATTTTATTACCTGATGATAAACGTTCCATCGAGGTATTTAATTCACCCGTCGCTTTATTAAGGTAACGCTGAGCAGTCATTGCTGAGACGTTAGTATTTACTGTAATGGTCATAGTTTGCTCTCCTAGTGAGTTCGCAAGCTTTTTGCGAAGCGGCCAGCTTTACTCTCATTTGGAAGCACTGACCGTGAACTTGCTAAATCCGCTATTTGCCGATTTAAAAACTTGTTGTATCAACTCTGATATAGACAATTCAATTAGTATGCCAACTTTTAAAACATCTGATATTAAAATTAATATTCTTTGTTTTTTAATCACTTAGAAGAAATTCATTCATTCTATCTTTGTGAGTGAGCATCCAGTTTTTTCTCGTTAGCAACAGA
>NZ_CAWNHY010000165.1:0-3514 GCF_963874335.1 Vibrio sp. V10_P2A27P122
GGGTAGGAGATTATATTAACCTAACCTCTCATACGGATATGAAAGATAAATTAGAACCTTACCACACATTGAAAGTTACCAAGGTGATACACGACATAATTGAGTTTAATCCAGAATACACATCTGTTGTTAAAGAACACCACCAATTAATAACACTTCAATGTGAAAAGGTTTAAAAGTTTAAACTGTTACGTCCACAAGGAGCTAACTTAATCAAATGCTGAGTAAACTGTGTTTGTAAGTCCTCCTTGTATTCGGTTAATTCAGGTAAAACTTCTTTCAATAGTTGTAATTGGTCAAATTTATCTAAATCTCCAATCTTGTTTAACTTGATTAACGTTAAGTCTAATTCGTTATACATAATATATTCTCCTTATGAGATTTAATTTAATTTGTTACCGTGGGGTAATGTGGATACATTTTCGTGTACAACGTACACAGGGTTAACAAGGCATTTAATAAGGATTCACAACGCTTGGTGTTCCAAGCAAGAATGTTACGGTCCACCAACTAGCGTTGTTCACCTCTTAATGCTGCGTTATGGGGCTGCGAAGCTTTAACTAAGGAGAGACAATTAATGGTAAAAAAATGCCTTATTGGGGCAGCTTTTATATTCTACGTGACTTCTGTGGCATATCTGTTGTTAGGGTTGGTGCATATAGGTTTTCCTTCGATTGAAAAAGCAGTTGTGATAAAAGGTCTTGTTTCTTTTATGTCTACAGCAGTTAGTTTATTTATTGCGTATCTTGCATATAAAGCAGCTAACAAAGCTGCAATTGCAACTGAAAACGCAGCTGAGTCGAATCGTCTTGCTGTGTCAATTGCTGAACAATCATTATTTAATACAACGTTCGAACGAAGATTAAGTGTTTATAAGGCAATGTGGGAATTAAATGGCGTTTTGGAGACTGTTGATAGGTATATAGAGGTTAATCGCAAGGAGCTAGAGAAGAACTATGTAAGCAATGAATCATATGAAAAAATATTAACTCTCCGAGAAGCACTAATATTTGAATCGAAAGTCTTGCCAGAACAACTACAAAATAAAATTTCCAAATTTTACGTGGATGTTAAACATGAAATATCATGTCAAGTAGTACCTCAAGAAGTAAAAAATGAGGTTTGCCCTGAACTTGATGAGGAGCTGTTCGAGAGGATAAAGTTGTGGCAAAAAAAGAACCATGAAAGGAATTTAGAAATTAAGGGACTGCTAACTGAACTGAGTCCCTATCTAAAAGCCCCATAACAAACAATTTAAGAGGGATTCCCAACGCTTGGCATTTTTGCTTCTACTTCAATTTTAGTGTTTACGGTACAATGCTTTAGGTTGGGTAGTAGCGTTGTTCACCCCTTAATTGGGCGTTATGTTTACTTGAATTTCAATGGCTTAAATATCCTTCGAACACTGTTCTTTGTCCCTTTAGCCATTCGTTCGAGCTGCCTCAGCAAATCCGCAATGTCGTCTCAAGTTCGTGAATTTCTCAACCCGTAAAACATGTCAATGTTCGTGGGTTGCTTCATTTTCAGGTCGTGGCGGTTGGTTTCAAATCTCGCTGGCTCTAAGTCGCTTTGAGCGTATTTGTCAGTTAGCATTTCGGCTTGGCAGTTGCCTCGGCAATTTGCCATTGTTCTGTGCTTTGGTAGGAAGGAGAGGGTGCTTGTTGAAGCTAAGCCGGGTTGCCTCATTGGGCAGGGAAATGGAATTACGCGCTTCGTGTTTCGTGCCTCTGGCGGCCAAGTGAGTTTGGGTGTGTGACTTGCTTCTTGAAACGTGGTCAACAAAGCAGTTCTTTACCAAATAAATCAGTCATTTGTGGTAAAACATAACAAACAATTTAAGAGGGATTCCCAACGCTTGGCATTTTTGTATCTACTTCAAATTTAGTGTTTACGGTACAATGCGTTAGGTAAGGTGGTAGCGTTGCTCACCCCTTAATTGGGCGTTATGCGTCACAAGGAAATTCATGTCAAAAGTAACATTGAAAGGCTTTATTTTAGTTTCTGAGTCGGAGCTTGAATTAGTAAAAAGTGAGTTGGTAAATCATAAACGTCTAACTCTAGAAGAAGGTGGGTGTATCACGTTTAGTGTCATTCAAAATTCAGAAAACGCTCTTCGCTTCGATGTTTATGAAGAGTTCACGGACAAAGTGGCTTTTGAACAACATCAGGAAAGAGTTAAAGCTTCTCATTGGGGAAAAGTGACAGTAAATGTTGAACGTCACTATGAAGTCTTTGAGTAAACGCATAACAAACTGTTCAAGTAGATTCGGCATGCGTGGCATTTTTGGTTTACAGCGGTTTTAGTGATTACGTAGTGTTGCGGAAGCTTTTGTAGTGCATGCCTCACTACTTAACAGGGCGTTATGTGTTTTTTAGCTAGTTCCAATCGAAACAAGCACATAGAATTGGCAGACTCGTTTCCAAGTTGGTTTTCAGCATGAATAGATCAAGCATGTTTGGGATTGTGGCATCACTATTAGGATTGTCAGCTTTAATCTTTACTCTGATGGACGGTTCACATTTTCCAGTAATTCAATGGCCATACGAAGCATATCAAGGCTTAGTATTCTCGTTTGTTTGGGGCTTTGGCGTATCAGCGACGGTTGGATATTTACTATCAATCCTAGTTTTCATAGGTGCTGCCGTTGTTTGCTTTGCAGTGGGTCATAAAATATCACGTAGCGTGTTTGGGTGAGGCTAACTTTAGCTTAGAGTTCATACACATAACAAACGCCTCAAGAGGGACTGTCAACGCGCGGCGTTTCCAGTCCCATTGAGCCGCGGTGGTTGCAGTTGTTGTGTTTGAGTTTAGTGTTATGCGTTGCCAGCCCCTTAGGCGGGCGTTAGCTGAATAGGACGAGATTTGAGTATGTTTACAGTTCCAGATACAGAAAAGAAAATTCGAGCTAAAATTTCAAGCTACAAATCTGGGCTTAATCGTGAGCTTAGAGAGTATGGTGCTATCTCGGACGGTTACGGGAAAAGGTATTTAATATTTCCGTTGTTGCTTGTACTTAATGATTTAGAAAAAGCAAAAGAGTACATGGAGTGGTATGACGTCCAATTTCCAGATGATATTGGCGAACCAATTCAAATGCTATCTCGCTCAATTTTGTCTCATCGTTTAGGTAATACAGAAAAGGCAACGTATGAATTAGCAGCAACGATGTTATCTAATGTGTACCTTTTACCGTGGCTTTTCGGTAATAATATCGGTCCATTTGGTATAGAACAAACATCAGACTTTGCTGACCCTGAACACTGCGATTATATGCCTGTGGAAGTGTTTCACAGCATCAGTGGTGAAGAGCTCTATTGGATAGAAAGTTGTTTTGAGTCTGAGGTTTTTAGAGAGGCTCATACAAGGTTCATAGAAATATCGCTTATTTTGAACCTTGTTTCAGAAGAAGAGCGTCATGCTTTACTAAACGAACGAAATGGTCTTCTAAAACCGTTTGAAAAATTCAGCTAACAAACGGCTCAAGAGGGATTGCCAACGCTTGGCGGCTTTAGT